>JAUNAF010000095.1 GCA_030527715.1 Eubacteriales bacterium | reverse complement strand
AGCGCGACCTTGCCAAGGTCGAGGCCGCGGGTTCGAGTCCCGTCTCGCGCTCTTGAAGAAGAGTTTCGCTTAGCGAAGCTCTTCTTTTTTTACATTCATAGTTAAAAATATACGGAGGCGATATCATGGGCGGATTTTTTGCAGTAGCTTCAAAAAATGATTGTGTATTTGACTTGTTTTTCGGAACAGACTATCATTCACATCTCGGGACACGCAGAGCCGGGATGGCTACTTATGGCAAGGATGGCTTTGATCGTGCGATTCATAATATTGAAAATGCACCGTTTCGAACAAAGTTTGAGAAGGATGCAAATGAGATGAAGGGATACCTCGGTATCGGCTGTATTTCGGATTACGAGCCGCAGCCGCTGCTGATCCGTTCTCATCATGGTACTTATGCAATTACGACCGTAGGTAAGATCAATAACATGCAGGAGATCACAGATGAGCTGTTCAAGTCCGGACATACCCATTTTATGGAGATGACGACCGGAGAGATCAATGCGACAGAGCTGGTGGCTACTCTGATCAACCAGAAGGAGAATCTGGTAGAGGGTATTCAGTATGCGCAGGAGAAGATCGACGGTTCTATGACACTGATGGTGCTGACGGCAAGGGGTATCTATATTGCAAGAGATCTTCTGGGAAGAACTCCGGTCGCTCTCGGCAAAAAAGATGGTGCCTTCTGTGCTTCCTTTGAGAGCTTTGCCTATCTGAATCTCGGATATGAGGCATACCGTGAGCTGGGACCCGGAGAGATCGTTGTCATGACACCGGAGAGTGTTGTGACCATGGTGAAGCCGGGTAAGGATATGAAGATCTGTACCTTCCTCTGGGTATACTACGGTTATCCGTCCTCTTCCTACGAGGGAATGAGTGTAGAGCAGATGCGTTATAACTGCGGTGAGCTTCTTGCGGAGAGAGATAATGTACATCCGGACATCGTAGCGGGTGTTCCGGATTCCGGTATTGCTCATGCGATCGGATATGCCAACAAATCCGGCATTCCGTTCTCCAGACCGTTTATTAAGTACACTCCGACCTGGCCGCGTTCTTTCATGCCGACCATGCAGAGTGAGAGAAACAGGATCGCAAAGATGAAACTGATCCCGGTACATGATCTGATCAAGGGAAGAAGTCTGCTGCTGATCGATGATTCGATCGTGCGTGGAACACAGCTTCGCGAGACAACGGAGTTTCTGTATCGCAGCGGTGCGAGAGAGGTGCATATCCGTCCGGCGTGCCCGCCGCTGATCTACGGCTGTAAGTTCCTGAATTTCTCAAGATCTTCCTCAGATATGGATCTGATCACGAGAAGAATTATCCAGCGTATGGAGGGACGTCAGGATGCGGATATCCTTGAGGAGTATGCAAATCCGGATTCCGACCGCTACGATAAGATGGTTGAGAACATCGGACGTGAGATGAATTTCTCTTCTCTGCGTTTCCACCGTCTGGATGACATGATCAAATCTGTCAATATTGATCCGTCCAAGCTCTGCACTTACTGCTGGAACGGTAAGGAGTAAAGAGCCCGCGGGAAAATGAAGGCTGTATGAAAGATTGGAATTTTTACGGACTGTCCTCAGCGGAGGTTGAGGACAGAGTCCGCATGGAGCGGACAAACAAAACAGAGAATAGTGTCTCGAAATCGAGAAAGGAAATTGTCAGGGAGCATTCTCTGACATATTTCAATTTTTTAAACCTGTTTCTTGGAATTCTGGTGGCAGCTACCGGACAGTTTAAAAACATGATGTTTCTAGGCGTTGTGGTAGTCAACACTGCGATCGGAATCATTCAGGAGTTCCGTGTCAAGAAGCTGATCGATCAGATCTCTGTGATGAACGCCACGAAGGCTGTGGTGATCCGTGAAGGAAAGCAGCAGGAGATCGCGGCTGATGAGGTCGTGATGGATGATATCCTGCTGATCCAGAATGGGGATCAGATCTGTGCAGACTGCAGAGTGCTTGAGTCGGACGGCCTGGAAGTCAATGAATCCATGCTGACCGGAGAATCCAAACCGGTGAAGAAAAAAGCACAGGATAAGCTGATGTCCGGCAGTTTTGCGGTTTCAGGAAGTGCAGTCGGCAAGGTCTATCACATCGGTGAGGAAAATTATGCGGCTGCTCTTTCAAGAAAGGCGAAGATCAAGAAGCGTGCATCCTCCCAGATGCAGGCAACGATCCGCAGGATCATCAAGATCGACGGAGCGATTCTGGTTCCGGTAGGTCTGCTTCTGTATTATTCACAGCAGCAGATCGAGGGAATGACAAATTCCGGAGCGATCGTTAATACGGTTGCCGGTGTGATCGGTATGATCCCGGAGGGCCTGGTACTGCTGACCAGTGTATCGTTTGTGCTTGGTGTGGGCAGACTTGCCAGTAAGAGAGCTCTGGTGCAGGAGATGGAAGCGATCGAGGCGCTGGCCAGAGTGGATGCTCTGTGCCTTGACAAGACGGGCACGATCACGACCGGAGATCTGGATGTAAAAGAGATCGTTCCGCTGCAGGAAAAGTCTCAGGAAGAGCTTTCAAAGCTGATGAGCGAGCTTACCTGGGCATTTGAGGATATCAACAGTACACAGAGCGCACTGCGCAGTTACTTTGCAAAGAGTGCTGAGTGGCAGGTAAAAGAAAAGATTCCGTTTTCTTCAGAGAGAAAATACCGTGCGATCTGTTTTGAAGAGCAGGGCGGATTTGCCCTGGGTGCTCCGGAGATGCTGTTTCCGGAGAATGTGGAACTGCAGGAAAAGGTAAACGGCTATTCAGATCAGGGATACCGCGTACTGCTTCTGTGCAGTGCTGAGTTTACAAAAATAGAAAATAAAGAAGAAGCGTCGAAGGAAGAGACTGAAGAGAAGACAGAGATTGAAGCACCTGCAGAGAAAATAGAGGTTGCAGAGATCGAAGCGCCTGTAGAAAACGAGGAGAAGAAGATGACTCCATGTGAGCCGCTGGCTTTGATCGTAATCTCAGATCAGATCCGTCCGGAGGCTCCGGAGGTATTTGACTTCTTCAAGAAACGCTCTGTATCTATCAAGGTACTGTCCGGTGATCATCCGGCAACCGTATCCAATATTGCAAAAAAAGCCGGTGTGGACGGTGCGGAGAAGTATATCGATGCACGAAAGCTTCCGGAAGAGTTTGAAGAGCTTCGCACAGTGGTGGATGAGTACACGGTCTTCGGACGTGTCCGCCCGGAGCAGAAGCAGTCGATCATCCGTGCACTGCGCAGCAATGGCAAAGTTGCGGGTATGGTCGGTGACGGCGTGAATGATGTGCTGGCACTGAAGGATGCGGACTGCGGCATTGCAATGGCTGCCGGAAGTGATGCAGCCAAGCAGGTGGCGCACATTGTACTGCTGGATTCTGATTTTTCCAGTATGAAGGCAATTGTCAGTGAAGGACGCACAATTATCGGAAATATTGAGCGCGTCAGCGCACTGTATCTGACGAAGACGATCTATTCGATCCTTCTGTGCGTACTGTTTATTTTTCTGCAGAAAAGTTACCCGTTCATACCGATCCAGCTTTCCTGGATCAGTACGACCATGATCGGTATCCCGAGCTTTCTGCTGACACTGGAGAAGAATGAGGATGGCGTCTCGCACGGTTTCCTTCGCCAGGTACTGGGAATCTCCCTGCCGGCGGCTGTGACGCTGGTGCTGACGATCCTGGTGACTCAGGGGCTTTCGCCTTTCTGGACCGAGGAATTGAAACAGACCTCCTCCTACAATATGATGCTCGGCGGAGCTGTGGGACTGCTGGTAGTCTGCCGGGTCTGCCGGCCGATGACTAGGAGACACCGTCAGCTCTGTGAAGGACTGGCAGTGCTCTTTGCGGGAGGAATCCTTCTGCTTCCGGATTTTTACAGCGTATATCCGCTGTTCCGCTGGCAGAATCTTCTGATCCTTCCGATGATCTGCATGGTTCTGGTGAGCAATGAAGTACTCAGAAGGTGTATGGAAAAGACAGAGGAAAAGACAAAGAAGCTTCCGGAAGAATATCCGTGGCTGAAAAAAATTTTGAGGGCAGTGAAACTGTCAAAATGATGAGCGAAATGCTCTGCTTGAAAACAAAGAGGGGAAAAAATGAGCAGAAGAGATGACAGAGAAAGAAGGCTGTCAGGCGGAGAACGGAGAAGACCGCGAAAAGAAAGAGAACAGAAAAAGAAGAGATCCACAGTGGGAAAGGCATTTCGTATCCTGCTGCGTGTTCTGCTTGCACTTGCTGCAGCCGGACTGATTGGATTTTATGCGGCTGGAGTCGTATATTTTCAGGACCGCTTCCTGTTCCACACCCGCATCAATGGTTTTGATGTTTCCTTACAGACTGTGGAAGAGGTGGAACAGAGAATTGCCTCACAGATCGCTGAATATCAGCTGACGATCGAAGAGCGCGGCGGACAGACTGAGGTGATCACAGCTGCAGATATCAATTATCACTATGTTTCCAAGGGAGAGACACAGACTTTCCAGAGAGGACAGAATTTATTCCTCTGGCCGTTATCCTACTGGAAGGATGCTTCCTTTACCTTTGAGTCCAGCGCCCAGTATGATGAGGCGATGCTGAACAGCAGAATGGAGAGCCTGACTGTGCTGGATGATGCACAGACCGTGGCTCCGGAGGATGCCTACATCGGCTATCTGGATGGAAGTTATCAGGTCATCGCAGAAGTGGAAGGAAACCGTCCTAAGAAAGATCTTGTGACACGACTGATCCATGATTCTGTGGATTTCGGCAGCAACAGACTGTCTCTGGAGGAGAAGAGCTGTTATCTGAGTCCGGAGAAGCGTCAGAATGATGCGCAGCTGAATGCGACCTGCAAAACGCTGAACAAGTATATCGGCAGTGATATCACCTATCTGTTTGGTGAGAAATCTGAACAGCTGAACAAGGAGACACTGCTGAACTGGGTATCCTACGATGTTGACGGCAATGTCAAGCTGGATGAGGACCAGGTGTATGAGTTTGTTTACCAGCTTGCATCCACATATGACAGTGTCAACCGTCCGAGAGAGTTCACCACACACAGCGGAGCTGTGGTTTCTGTGGAGGGAGGCTCCTATGGATGGGAGATCGATCAGGTGGAGACCGCCGCAGATCTGAAGAGTATGATCTACAATGGCTATCAGGGTACTGCCTATGCGATATTTACACAGACAGCGGAGAGCTGGTACAACAGTGATCTCGGCAACAGCTTTATCGAGATCGATCTTGCAAGTCAGCATGTCTGGATGTACATTGACGGTGAAGAAGTGGTTTCCACAGACTGTGTATCCGGTACGGCGACAGATCCGAAACGTTATACACCGAGCGGTACCTACACGATCTATTATAAGGAATCACCGTCTGTGCTGAAGGGTGAAATGAAATCTGACGGTACACCGGAGTATGAGACAAAGGTAGAGTACTGGATGCCGTTTAATGAGGGTATCGGACTCCATGATGCATCCTGGAGAGGGGCATTCGGAGGAAGTATCTATCAGACAGACGGATCTCACGGCTGTATCAATCTTCCGGCATCTGCAGCAAAGGAAATTTATGATCGTACCTATGCAGGCATGCCTGTCATAGTATATAATTCATGACAACTTGAGAAACTCGCAAAGCATGTTTCTCATAGTCAAGCAGGAAGGATGGAAGTATGCAGCAGAACGAACTGACGCAGGAAGAAAAACTGCAGGATGAGGTGCTGCGGGAGGCTGCAGTGCTTCTGCTGGAATGGTTTGACGGCCATGCCAGGATCCTCCCATGGAGAGAAGAAGTGACGCCTTACCGTGTCTGGGTTTCAGAGATCATGCTGCAGCAGACGCGTGTGGAGGCGGTAAAACCGTTCTTTCAGAGATTTACGCAGGCGCTGCCGAATGTGGAGGCACTCGCAAACTGTGAGGAAGACCGGCTGCTGAAACTCTGGGAAGGTCTTGGTTATTACAACCGCGTTCGAAATATGCAGACCGCTGCAAAAACGGTCATGCAGGACTATGACGGTGAACTTCCGGCAGATTATCAGGCACTGCTTTCGCTGAAAGGAATCGGAAGCTATACGGCAGGTGCAGTCGCATCGATCGCATATAACCTTCCGGTGCCGGCTGTGGACGGCAATGTTCTGCGCGTGATCTCCAGACTGCTGGAACTCTATGATGATATCATGAAGGATTCTGTGAAGAAGGCGATGGAGACACGTATCCGCCGGATCATGCCGGAAGACCGTCCCGGTGCCTTTAACCAGGCGCTGATGGAACTTGGCGCGACCGTCTGCGTTCCGAACGGTCCGGCCAGATGTGAGGAGTGTCCGTGGCAGGAGCTCTGTCAGGCAAGAAAGCACGGCACGATCTCTGAGCTGCCTGTAAAGGCGGCAAAAAAGAAACGAAGGATAGAAGAGCGCACCATTCTGATCATCAGTGACGGTGATCGGGCGGCGATCTGCAGGCGTCCGGATCACGGACTTCTGCGGGGAATGTATGAGCTTCCGAGTCTGGAAGGTCATCTTAGCCAGGATGAGGTGCTGGACTATCTGAGAACACAGAATTTTTCTCCGCTTCATATTCGTACACTGTCTGAAGCGAAGCATATTTTCAGTCATGTAGAGTGGAGAATGATCGGATATCAGATCCGAATTGAGGAACCTGAGGAATACGAAGAAAAGTATCTGTTTGTAGAGCCGGAGGAAACGGAGAAGAATTATCCAATCCCGGCAGCATTTTCCGCCTATGTCCGGTATCTGGATATCCGGCTGGGGCAGGAAAAATATGAGGAGGAACAAAACAAATGAAAATTTTGTCAGTCGCAATCCCGAGCTACAACTCGCAGGAATACATGAGAAAATGCATCGAGAGTCTGCTTCCGGGCGGTGAGGATGTCGAAATTATCATCGTAAACGACGGTTCAAAGGATAATACTGCTGCGATCGCAGATGAGTATGCCAGAAAATACCCGACGATCGTAAAAGCAGTCCATCAGGAAAACGGTGGACACGGTGAGGCGGTAAACGCAGGTCTTCGCAATGCAACAGGTCTTTACTTTAAAGTTGTGGACAGTGATGACTGGGTAGATGCAGATGCTTTTCCGAAAGTGCTTGCAAAGCTGAAGGAGCTCGTTGCCGGACCTGAGACGGTAGATATGTTTATCAGCAACTTTATCTATGACAAAGTCGGCGTTAAGCGCAAGAAGATCATGCGCTACAGCAAATATCTCCCGACAGATGAGATCTTCAGCTGGAAGGATATGAAGAAGCTGCGTGTCGGTCATTATATCCTGATGCACTCAGTTATTTACCGTACCGGCCTTCTCAGAGACTGCGGTCTGGTGCTGCCGAAGCATACCTTCTATGTAGACAATATCTTTGTCTTCCAGCCGCTTCCGCATGTGAGAAATATGTATTACATGGACGTGGAACTTTACCATTACTATATCGGAAGAGAAGACCAGTCTGTAAATGAGAAGATCATGATCGGCAGAATTGATCAGCAGATCAAAGTAAACAAGCTGATGATCGATATCATGAGAGAGCAGAAAAACAACCGCAGTATCAGCAAGATGTGCCGTAAATACATGACCAGCTATCTGGATATTATCATGACGGTATCCTCGATGCTTCTGATCAAATCCGGAACAGACGAGAATTTTGAGAAGAAGCAGGAACTCTGGAAATATCTGAGAGCATCTGATGGATCTACCTACAGAAAGATCCGTCACGGACTGCTTGGACGTGCCTGCAACCTGCCTGGAAAGGGCGGAAGAAAGCTGTCTGTAGCAGGCTATAAGGTGACACAGAAATTCTACGGTTTCAACTAAGATATAGACTAAACGTACATGTTCTGCTGGTGCAGAGCATGGCTAAGTATGAAAGTCCGTCCAATGTCTGAGCATCTGCTTGAGTAAACTCGACATCTGCTCAGTCGCTGTCCGGGACTTTCACAGCAAGATATACGAAAGGGCCGCCTCCTTATAGGAAGGCGGCTCTTTTCATATCAAGCGTGCAAAGGAACATCTAGTGGACGTTCTCTTGCTTTGATTTCTGGCAGGAAAATTGGTCTGAAATCGAAAAATGAAATCCAGACCAATGAAATGTCAAAAAAATCTTGACCTGAAATCAGAAAATGAGATCTGGGTCAAGGAAAATCAGCCGGAGAATTGACCTGAAATCGAAAAATGAAATCCAGGTCAATGAAATGTCAAAAAGTCTTGACCTGAAATCGAAAAATGAAATCCAGGTCAA
>JAUNAF010000139.1 GCA_030527715.1 Eubacteriales bacterium | reverse complement strand
ACGATCCCCCATCTGACAATGTGCCAGCCGTGCAGGCGCAGAGTTTCCATATTTGAGACAAAGCTGGAAGCCTTGCAGGAAATATAGACCATGTTCGGGATATCGTACTCCATGATCTTAGCCAGAGACTTCGGTGTGATGCCCTCTCTCGGCGGGTCAACGACGATGTAATCGGGACGTTCTTCTATTTCATCCAGCTTTTCAAACACATCTCCTGCAAGAAATGTACAGTTTGTGATTCCGTTCAGCTCTGCATTGACCTTTGCGGCCTCCACTGCCTCGGAGATCAGCTCGATTCCGTAGACATGGCTCGCCTCCGGGGAGATGATCTGACCGATCGTTCCCGTACCGGAATAGAGGTCATAGATGACCGGCTTGCGGTCGCGCTTCTTTTCCGAAAGTCCCTCTCTGACATATGTTCTGGTCAGATCATAGAGCACCTCCGCTCCCTTGGAATTGGTCTGGAAGAACGAAAACGCAGTGACCTTAAATTTCAGTCCCAGCAGATCCTCATAGAACCAGTCTCTGCCGTAAAGCGGGATAGATTCATCCACGATCAGATCATCCGCAAATCTCTCGCCGATTCCATGGGTAAAGCCGCTGATCGTGCCTTCAAGAGGAAGCTCCAGAAGACGATCCTTCAGAGGCGTAAAATCATGCTCCACCGCTTTCGTGGTGACAAGAAGGACCATCGTCTCATTTGCCGACACAGAGTGGCGAAGCAGCAGATATCTCAAATATCCCTCATGAGACATCTTGTTGTACTTCGGAAATCCCTGCTCCAGACAATACTCATGAACGGTCTTTAAGATCTCAGTCATGTCCGAGGGAACAATTTTGCAGGTATGCGCATTCAGAACGTCATAAGTGCTTCCTTTTTTATGCATGCCCAGAGTCAACGGTCCGCCGATGTGATCATCTCCGAAAGAAAATTCCATTTTGTTTCGGTATCCGATTTCATCAGGGCTTGCATAAATGCCGTCAAAAACAGTATCCTCGTCGACTACAGGGGCGAGGAGCTTTTGAATCTGCTCACTCTTCAGCTTCAGCTGTTCCTCATAGGGAAGTGTCTGGTAGAGACATCCTCCGCAGGCAGGAAATACATCACACAGCGGTTCCCTGCTCTCAAGCGGAGATTTCTCTACCACCTCAAGCAGACGGCCCTCAACGCGGTTTCCGTGCTTCTTGATGATGCGATGCTTCACCTTCTGACCCGGAATGGTATTCTTTACGATTACCTTCTGCCCGGTCTCAGCAATATAAACGCCCTTGTTTGAGTATTCAATATGGTCGATAACACCTTCTGTAATATCTTTTCTTTTTAACATACAATTCCTTATCGCAAATTCGGCACAGCTGATCACACAAAAAATCAGCCCCGGTTTACGCCGGGGCTTTGATTTATGTTCTTACTCTTCTTCCTTGCTTTCTTCTGCAGCAGCCTCTTCCTTTTCTTCAACGACTGTTACATCTGCATCATCTTCATCTTCGAAATAATCCGGTGTGAGGAAACGATAGACTGCGTATGCGATTGCAGCAACACCGACAATCAGACCGATAATAGCAAGCCCGCAGATGATCGGATTGTGCTTTCTGTCTTCTCTCATCTCCTGTACTTTCAGACGTGCAAGAATCTCATCCAGTTTATTATTCATGGGTCACACCTACCTC
>JAUNAF010000094.1 GCA_030527715.1 Eubacteriales bacterium | reverse complement strand
GAAAACATTTTCATAACGTTTTGTGCCTGAGCGAAGCGAAAGGAATGGATATAAAAATGAAAATCAGGTCAAGTTTCACTGCTCTGCAATCGTTCCGAATGCTTCTGCCAGCCATATTGTCTGCCGTGCCCAGTTCTGATGTGTCTTATATTCATTCATGCGCTTCTTCGCATGACTTCCCGATACAAATTCTGCGTTCTGCTGATTCCAGCCAAGGACAGCCTTTGCATCTCTGTAATTTTCCTCTGATATCTGATATCCCCGATTGATCACCGGGATCTGATTCGGATGAATCGCAGTTTTTCCGACAAATCCACAGAGGCGGTCATCATGGATCTCGTCCGCCAGTCCTTTGTCCCAGTTTTCTCCGGCGTAGTATTCCCAGACCGGTCCTGAGATCACATAGTCTCTTCCATATACCGTCACGATATCTGAAAACAGGTCGGCGATCGGTCGGATACGATGAATAGATTCCGTACTCTCTCTTCGAAATCCGAAGTTATTGCAGAGATCATTTCCTCCGACTCTGATATTCAGCACCAGCTCTTCCGCAGCGGCAAGATGATCCTTCAGCTGATACAGCGTATCTGCCCGATACCGCAGATCGATGATGCTCTCACTTTCATAGATCGGCATCATATAAAGCTTCTGATCGATCTTTTCATTTACTCTGATCATCTCACTGATATAGGCCTTTGCATTCTCCAGGCTGAATTTCGGAAGGATGAAACCTGCCACAGCCCTGATTCCCTGTCCAAGTGCCATTGCCAGTCTGCAGATCTGTTCCGGACGTCTCACCCTGATAAAAATCTTCGGAAGATAAAATTCCTTCGTCTGATAACTTTCATATATTTTATTCAAAGAAGCGATCAGATCCTGCTCAGCTTCTGCCACAAAGGCATCATTGATGGTATCCTCAAGACACAGTGCAAGTGAATACTTTTTGCCGAACCTTTCACTGATCACCGAATCTGCTATTGAATTCTTATTTGCAGGACAGTACAGAAGTGCACCGACACTGTAGTATAAAGCATTATTTTTCATCTATTCTCCCTTAATCTGTCTCCCGAAAAAGCGGGAGACCTCCCCTGACTGATTGATGTAATCTTATCACACAACTTTTTATTGTAATATAAATGTACATCAAACGCAAGAAGACCGCTCTGCATCCATAACCATCAGGCTCTGCATCCAGCCAGATTTGCCTTGCCTGCGGCGCAGAAAATAACTTATACTATTCAGAGCCAAGCGATTTCACATAGAAATCTGCGATCGTGCTTGCACGAAATCGCAAATTTCTATGTGAAATCATTTGGCGAGAAGCCATATCGATGGAAATGCGCAGCATTTTCGAGATGGGCTCTGAATAGTTACAATATACTCAGATATACAGGGATTCTTCTATGACTATATCACAGGCAAAAAAAATCCTCGGCATCTCTGCCGGGGATGATATTCGTACAGTAAAATTAAAATATCACCGACTGATCGCAAGGTATCACCCAGATGCTCTGGGGGATACTTCGCCGGAGCTTCTCTCGCATGCTCAGCTGATCAATGAAGCCTACCATCTTCTTCAGACGACTCCGGACGCTTTCGCCAGGACCGGACATGCAAAAGATATGACATCCGCAGAGACCACAGCTTCCTCACATTCTCTCTGGCACCAGGATCTGACCCCGGAGCTTTTCGCAGAACGGGATATTTTCATCACTCATGAGATCTACGGTGAGAGCTATGTGAGCCATGCCGCAACGGGCAGATATCTCTGGGATCCTGAGGCAGAGGACTTTTCGCTCTTTTTAAAAAGCATCAATCTGCTCTGCACCCGGCTGCTGGATCAGTCCGAGACCGAGGGATCCGCTTCTCAAATGGACGGAATGTTCTCCGAGGAAGCCCGCCTGCGTCGTCACCGCAGACTGTTCCATGCACTCTCAGAGCACTACATGGATCCGCATGACTGCCTCCGTAAGCTGGCCGATCCAGTGAAAACAGACAGCGAAGGCCGCCTGATCTTTCGCTTCCGTGCCCATCTTGCTGCCACACGTTTCGATGATCACTGGCAGACACTCTGTTCCCTGACCTCCGGGCAACTGGTCTGGCCTCATAAACTGCAGGATAACCGCATTCTGGTCCGAACCGAGGACGGTCGCACTCTCGGGCATCTTTCTCTGGAGAAGGATGCTTACTATCTCTGTCTGATTCCGCTTCTGCGTAAAAAACAGGCGCAGGTGCGAATGCAGATCCTTGAAATATTTCTGCCGAACTCCCGAGGTGTTTCCGGAACCCGTGCAAGCGTGGATCTCTCCGTCCGTATGAACAGAGAACCTTCCTCCAGAGATCGTGCCGCAGAAGTACAGCAGATCCGTCAACTGCTCTTCTGATCCGCTGAATTCGTAAAATGTTCTCTCTGATCCCCCGCCTGCGTCCCTACGCCTTAGAGTCGGGGCACTGCTTATCTGCGTTCAGATATTTCTTCAGTCCTCTGTAGATGTCCTCCTCCACCGGAGGGCATCCTTTGATGCAGAATTCAAATCCTGAAGTGCAGTTTCCTACCCCGAGCTTTCCGCTCTTTCCGCGATAGCCCTGTCCGATACAGATTTTCTCATGGAGCTGATCCAGCAGACCTTCCTCTCTCAGCTGATCCAGCACCGGAACCAGGTATCCGTAGCAGGCACTGCAGGAGTCCACTTCTTCTACCATATCACTCACAGCAACTACTTTCTCCGCATATGGCAGCTCCTCATCCCATATTTTATCACCAGTCAGAATTTGCAGGTCTTTCTGTCCCTCTGAGGAAAGTACCAGGATCTCCGCCTTTGACAGATCAGAGGAACCTACGCCAAGTGCTTCTGCCATTTTGATATACGGCACTTCTTCGGTCTGATAGTGAAGCAGTCCGCAGACATAGGCATCTGTGAGCACCGGATCACAGGCAGCCATGATACAGTTTCTGACAACAGGATTGCCGCCGTCCTCAAAGTCCAGGTCTCCGCAGATATGATCCACGACAATAAAATCCTGATGAAGCCCTGCTGAAAGGTGTGCGATCGGCTTGTGCAGTCCCATCGCATGAAAATGTCTTTTTTCACGGTTCGGAAGCAGCCCCTTCATGTTTTTCAGAGCACACGTCATCTTCGTCTGACAATGTCCCTTCATCACAGGCACATTGATCAGAAAATCGATCTCTTTTGCCGCTGCACAGAGCTCAAGTTCCAGTCCGCTGCAGTCCTTCTTATAGGTACGATCCTTCTGTGTATCCAGAAATTCCACCCTGTATTTTTCAGAAAGGCGGTCGTATCCACAGACTTCGATTGCCTCAGAGGTGCGGTCTCCGACCCAGGAACCCTCCAGCATCAGCAGGTTGCGAAAGCCGTGCTCCTGCAGATAGATCAGGATCCCCTCCACGATCTCCGGATGTGTCGTTGCACCCCAGGATGCCTCACTCGGTGCAACCAGATTCGGTTTGATGCCGATCCGACAGTCCTTTCCCGGAATCATCGATGCCAGATCCGCAGCCTCTAAAAGATCCTGTGTCATCTGACAGTACTGTGTTCCGTAAGTTTTTATGATCTGATTTTTTTCCATAGTTTCCCCTTATCTCACTGAATTTCAGTCATCGATTAAAATCATTATAAACCAGGCAACCCTGTATGTCCACCCGCCCGAAAATTGCTTAAATTTCCAGAGTTTACTGACAAATCGGAATAATAGAGTTAAAATACAGACTATAAGCACTGTGCTTAAGGGGGAATTTTATATGGGAAAAACAAAGATGGGGAAAACAAAAACTACAGAGATCGAGCGTCTCAGCCAGGATGAACTGAAGAAAATTCTGAAGGACACCCGCCAGAAGCTGGCATTGCAGCAGCAGCTGATCAAGGAACAGAAGCTTCCGGTCGTCGTACTGATCGAAGGCTGGAGTGCCGCCGGCAAGGGTACGCTGATCAGCTACCTGATCCGTGACCTTGACCCGCGTTTCTTTCAGGTAACACCGACGATGCCTCCGACATCCGAGGAACTGCGCAGACCCTTCCTCTGCCGGCATGCAGAGCGCATTCCGGAAGCCGGAAAATTTGTTTTTTTTGATTCCGGATGGCTTGAGGAGACCGTCTTTGATGCCGTTGACGGAAAGCTTGACGAAATGTCATTGGCGCACCGCCTGCAGGAGATCAATGTCTTTGAACGCCAGCTGACAGACAATGGGTATCTGGTGCTGAAAATTTTTGTGGATGTCACAGCGGAAGATCAGGCCGCACGCATAGAGAAACTGCGAAAAGACAAGGATACCGCATGGCGTGTGAATGAGCGTGATCTGGATGAGCTGAAGCACCGTGAAAAATATGCGGAAATCTTCAATCACTGTATCCGTGAAACCAATACGGACAAGGCTCCCTGGCATGTCGTGGACGGAAGTCAGAAGGGCCTCATCGAGCTGCAGGTCTGCGGTCTGCTCGTTGACGGAATTGAGACAGCGATCGCACGCAATCAGCAGCCTGTCGAGATACCTCAGAACCAGTTTCCGCTCAAGAGCAATCCACGTCTCGCCGATGTGGATCTGAACTGTTCCGTCACACGCGAAGAATACGAACAGCGGCTCAAGGAAGCTCAGAAAAAACTGAAAAAACTCCACAATAAGCTCTACCGCAGAGGAATTCCTGTCATCATTGCCTATGAGGGCTGGGATGCTGCAGGCAAGGGCGGCAATATCAAACGTATGACCGGTGCGCTGGATGCGAGAGGCTTTACCGTACATCCGATCTCAGCTCCGGATACCTACGAAAAGAACCGTTTCTTCCTCTGGAGATTCTGGAAACGTCTGCCGAAGACCGGCCACATCGCGATTTTTGACCGTACCTGGTACGGCAGAGTCATGGTGGAGCGTCTGGAAGGCTTCTGTTCTGAAAATGACTGGAAGCGTGCTTACAATGAGATCAATGAATTTGAGAAAATGCTGACAGACTGGGGTGCCATTGTGATCAAGTTCTGGATCCATATCGATAAGGATACACAGCTGGCCAGATTTACAGAGCGGCAGAATACCCCGGAAAAGCAGTGGAAAATTACGGATGAAGACTGGAGAAACCGCGAAAAATGGGATGTCTATGAACAGGCCGTCGATGAGATGATCGCCAAGACAGGCACAGAGTATGCCCCCTGGCATATCATCCCTTCCAACGATAAACTGTATGCAAGACTTCAGACAATCGAGATCGTGATCAACGCTATCGAGTCTGCTCTTGCAAAATAGCCGGATCAAGCAGTGCGACTGCGACATCATTCACATTGGTTCCGGTCGGTCCGGTGAAGATCAGTCCTGAGACTGCCTGCAGAGCATGGTATGCATCATTGTTCTGCAGGACTTCACTGACCGAGAATCCTTTTTCCCGAAGTTTTGCTGCGGTAGTGCCGTCCACATAACCGCCGGCTGCATCGGTCGGACCGTCCGTCCCGTCACTGCCCACACTGAATACGGCTGCCGCCAGACCTTCGATTCCTTCCGCCGCTGCCAGAGCCAGTTCCTGGTTGCGTCCGCCCTTTCCGCTGCCTGTCAGCTTTACGATCGTCTCACCGCCTGCAAGAAAGGCCGTCTTTTCACCGTCCTGCGCATGAGTTTTCAGAATGGATGCCAGAAAACTTCCCGCTTCTCTTGCCTGACAGCACAGACGGTCAGTCAAAAGTACCGGATGATATCCGAGCACCGTACATGCATCGGCTGCTGCCCGGCACAGTTCTCTCACACTTCCATTAATGATGTTTTCCACATTCTCCAGTTTCTTTGGTGTTTCTCTGTGGATACATACTTCGGCCTCTTCTGAAATCTTCAGCTGATATTTTCTTACGATCTCTTCCGCTTCCATACAGGTGCTTCGGTCCGCACACGCCGGTCCTGATGCGATCATATCCAATGGATCTCCGATGATGTCACTCAGGATGATCGACACTACCTTTGCCGGTGCACACAGCTGCGCGAATCTGCCGCCCTTCACCCGGCTCAGGCGCTTGCGGATCGTATTCATCTCAACGATATCCGCACCGCTTGCCAGCAGCTGTCCGGTGATATTCTGCAGCTCTTCCCCGGAAATATACGGCTGCTCAAACAGTGCACTTCCACCGCCGGATACCAGAAACAGCACGGTGTCCTCCGCGCCAAGATCCTTTACCGCTTCTATGGCAGCCTGCGTTGCCGCAAAGGAATGCTCATCCGGCACCGGATGCCCTGCCTCAAAGCAGCTGCAGCCCGGAATTTCTCCCATGACATGACCGTATTTTGTGATCACCACACCGTGATCTATTCGATCCTCCAACACTTCACTCGCAGCCTTTGCCATCTGCCAGCCGGCCTTTCCGATCGCGATCAGGACTACCTTTCCAGAAAAGCTTCTCCCCTCCAGCGCTCTCTGCACTGCCTGATCCGGCAGAACTGCATGGATCGCCGCCTCAATGATCTTATCTGCGTCTCGACGCATTCCCTCTGTATTGATACCGTTCACATCCCTTCTTCATTTTCTGTTATCACCTTCGGAAGATTCCATCGATAATGCGCTGCCAGCAGTCGGATGATGACCACGATCACCGGACTGATCACCAGCGCAGGCAGTTCTCCCGCTCTCTGATAAATCGTTATATAAACCACTGCTCCGAGAATCGATGCGCAGGCGTACACATGCTTTACCAGAATGTACGGCGGATCCTGTGCCATAATATCTCTGAGCACACCGCCTCCGACTCCCGTGATTGTTCCAAGAAAAACCAGCAGGAAGGTTTTGTCTGCATATCCGCCCGCATAGCCTGCTGAAACTCCGACTACCGTAAAGATACCAAGACCAATGGCGTCCATCCACAACAGCACATGGTCATACACATACTGTCCTCTGCCCCGGATCAGATCCTGCTTTATGAACAGAATCAGAAACAAAAACAGCGATGTCACTGCCGCGGTCAACGTATAGATCGGCTCGAGCAGAGCTGACGGCACTTTGCACAGGATCATATCCCGGATCATTCCGCCGCCTACTGAGGTGACGACACCGAGGACACAGACACCGAAGATGTCCATTCTTTTCTTGATCGCAAGCATGGCTCCGGAAGATGCAAACGCTATGGTTCCTATGATCTCCATGATAAAAATAATTGCTTCTGTATAACTCACTTTTTCGACCCCCGTTCTTAACAGGGATATTATAATGCTTTTTCCCTTCCATTGACAATTCTTCTTTCCCCCGATAAACTATCAATCACAGAACTTTATCAACAATAGAATCCACGCTCCGCGAACATTCTATTGTCATGAATCAAGTCTCACAGAGCATCTCTCTCCATTACAGACTGGACTCTGACTGAGATGAAAGGAGTTTTTCATGAGCGAAACACTGCCTCTTGACCGTATCTGGAATCCATGGCACGGCTGTCATAAATACAGTGAAGGTTGTAACAACTGCTATATGTTTTATCTCGACAGACAGCGCGATAAGAATGGAGAAGACATCTATAAGACAAAAACAAATTTCAGACTTCCACTCAGCAGAACACGCTCCGGAGAGTTCAAGATCCCTTCCGGTTCAAGGATCCGTCTCTGCATGACAAGTGATTTCTTTCTTGAGGAGGCAGATGCCTGGCGTGATGAGGTCTGGGACATCATCCGTCAGCGTCCGGATGTCCATTTCTGGATCCTCACCAAACGTGCCCACCGTATTGCTGATCACCTTCCCTGGGACTGGCTGGACGGCTGGGAGAATGTCACCTTGAATGTCACCACCGAAAATCAGGTGCGGGCAGATGAAAGAATCCCCCTGCTTCTCGACGTTCCCGCCAGGCACAAGGGGATAATGGTCGCACCGTTCATAGGTCCGGTAGATGTCTCTCAGTATCTTGCCACAGGTCAGCTGGAATCTGTTCTAGCAGACGGTGAAAACTATGAGGGAGCCCGCCCGCTTCACTATGAATGGGTGGAATCTCTGTATCAGCAGTGCAAGACTTATGATGTTCCGTTCTCTTTCTACGGTACCGGAAATATCTTTGTCAAAGACGGAAAAACTTACCATATCTGCAAAGCCTACCAGCGGGTCCAGGCTTTAAAATCCGGCCTGCAGTATCCCCACATCGAAGGAGACTTCCGCATACAGAAGAAATGTGCTTCCTGTGAGCGCAGAAATACCTGCAGCGGCTGCCGATGGTGCGGCAGGTGCGGGTGAGAGGTGACTTCCTTTTCTCTTTTCTTGACCTGTTTCAGCGTTTCTTCGATATAGGTCACGTTCTGGCTGAGATTTCTTGACCTATCTACTCATTTCCTCGATATAGGTCACTTTCGCCTCCAAATGAAATGACCTGTTTCCATGTTTTTTCGATATAGGTCAAATTTCCTGGCATATCCTCACATTAATTGCTGATCATCTGCATGTTCATCGAGCATACTCCCTCGCATCATGCTCTCGCACCTCGATCAGATTTCCATCCGGATCATAGAAGCGGACAAGGTTATCTCCCCAGGGCAGTCTGGTCAGGGGTGTCACGTACTCCACCGGTCCGTAGAGTCTCTGCAGTCTTTCGAGCAGCTCTGAAAGATTCTGCTCCTCGAAATATAAAAGAGACGCATTGTTCTCAGGAATCACCTTGCGTCCGAGATGCTGTTCCCAGACTTTTTTATCCTGCACTACCAGTCCGTTCGTCAGGACTGCTCCTTCTTCGGAACTGGAAATCACAAACAGATAAAAGACATCTCTGTAAAATTTAACTGCCGCATCCACATCATTTACTACGATCAGCGTATTCTTTAACATA
>JAUNAF010000022.1:28233-33048 GCA_030527715.1 Eubacteriales bacterium | reverse complement strand
AAAACGTTGACCTGGAATACGATTCTTGATTTCAGGTCAAGAAGTTGACTGAAAAATGTTGACCTGGAATGCATTTTCGACTGTCAGGTCAAGATGACCGGAAAAAAGCAAGTTCTGTGAGGTCTCAACTGCAAATAAGCTGATCAGATATTTGTAAATCCATCTGTGATATGATAAAATTCTCTATAACAACAAATCAGTCGGCTGGTCTGACGGCTGATCATGAGGATGGAAGTATCTCCGGGAGGATTTGATATATGTTAAAGAATAAAACAGTGCTCCTTGGCGTGACCGGGAGCATTGCTGCGTATAAGGCAGCAAATCTTGCAAGTTTATTGAAGAAGCAGCATGCGGATGTGCATGTGATCATGACAAAGAATGCGACGAACTTTATTCATCCGATCACATTTGAAACTCTGACGGGCAATAAGTGTCTGATCGATACCTTTGACCGAAATTTTGAGTTTGAAGTGGAGCATATCTCTCTGGCGAAGAGGGCGGATGTGGCTGTGATCGCTCCGGCGACGGCGAATGTGGCTGCGAAGCTGGCGAACGGGATCGCAGATGACATGCTTACGACCACACTGCTGGCCTGCACCTGTCCGAGACTGCTCGCACCTGCGATGAATACGAGAATGTATGAGAATGTTGCGACACAGAGAAATCTGGAGACACTGCGCGGGGACGGATATGAGATCATCGAGCCGGCAGCGGGAATGCTGGCCTGCGGAGACAGCGGCAAAGGAAAACTGCCGCCGGAGGATCTGATCCTGGAATATGTGCTGCGGGCAGCAGCCTTCCAGAAGGACCTTGCAGGCAAGAAAGTGCTGGTGACCGCGGGACCGACCCAGGAGGCAGTGGATCCGGTGCGTTTCCTGACAAATCATTCGAGCGGAAAGATGGGCTATTCGATCGCCCGCATGGCAGCTCTGCGCGGAGCGGAGGTCACTCTGGTGAGTGGTCCGGTGGCACTGACACCGCCGCACTTTGCAAAGCTTGTCCCGTATCGCAGTGCGAAGGAACTGTTTGAGGCAGTGACGGCTGTCTCCGATGAGCAGGATATCATCATCAAGGCAGCGGCTGTAGCAGACTATCGCCCGAGTACGGTTGCCGGAGAGAAAGTGAAAAAGGCAGACGATGATCTGGTGCTGCAGCTGGAGCGCACCGAGGATACCCTTGCCTATCTCGGAGCACACAAGAGAGAAGGACAGCTGCTCTGCGGATTTGCGATGGAGACGCAGAATCTGGAGGAGCAGGCAAGAAAGAAACTGAAGAAGAAAAATCTGGATATGATCGTGGCAAATAACGTAAAGGTGGCCGGAGCGGGCTTCGGAACCAACACCAATGTGGTGACCATGATCACAGAAAAAGAGGAGATCGCACTGCCGCTGATGTCCAAGGAAGAGGTGGCAATGAGAATTCTGGACGAGCTGACAAAGGAGGAACAGAGATGATCCTGCTGATCGATATCGGAAATACAAATATTACCCTGGGCTGTATGGACGGAGAGCAGCTTCTGTTTAAGGAGAGGATCTTCACAGACCTGAAAATGACTGCTGTGGAATGTGCCATCAGTTTTATGAGTCTTCTGGAACTTCATGATGTGCAGGCATCTGAGATGGAGGGAGGAATCATATCCTCAACCGTTCCGGTGCTGACTTCGATCGTGAAGGAGGCAGCGAAAAAGCTGATCGGAAGAAGGATCCTTGAGGTGGGACCGGGAGTGAAGACCGGTCTGGATATCAAGATCGATGATCCGGCACAGCTCGGCGCAGATCTGGTGACCGGCGCCGTGGCAGGCATTCAGAAGTACGGAGCACCGCTGATCATTGTGGATCTCGGAACAGCGACCGCAGTCACCGTGATAAACACAAAGGGACAGGTGGTCGGAGGCATGATCATGCCGGGCGTAGGCATCTCCATTGAGGCGTTGAGTCAGAGGACTTCCTATCTGCCGAAGATCAATATTGAGCCGCCGAAAAAGCTGATCGGCAGCAATACGATCGACTGCATGAAGAGCGGTGCGGTCTACGGCGCAGCCAGTGCGATCGACGGGCTGACAGCGAGGATCCGTGAGGAGATCGGTGCAGATGCACCGGTCATAGCGACCGGCCGTCAGGCGAAAAAAATCGTGCCGTACTGTAAGGAAAAAGTCATTCTTGATGACGGACTGCTGATGAACGGGCTGAAGCTGATCTATGACAGAAATACCAGAAAACGCTGAACAGCTCAGTGAATAATGGATGAGCAGAAGAAAAGGAGACAGGAATGCTTAGCGAAGATTATAAGAAAGCGTCAAGAATGGGAAGACATGAGGTGTCTGCCAGAAAAGCAAAGGGAGAATATCCTTATCTGAAGATTCTTGATGAAGTACCGGAGGCAGCGGATTCCGTGATGGAATATTCCCTGGGACTTGTGCAGATACCGATCGACCGTATCGTAGGAACGAAGACCGCAGGAAGAAGCAATGCATTCTCTGCAGGATTCTATCCGATCCTTCCGGAGGAGTCAGAGTTCGGATATAAGTGGAGCACCCTCTGTGAGGCGCATATTCAGGAGGGAATCCGTGATCCGATCAAAGCCTATGAGTTTATGAATGAATTCTATGTTCTGGAGGGCAACAAGCGTGTCAGTGTGCTGAAGTACTTTGATGCGGTATCCATTCCGGGCTATGTCACCAGAATCATTCCGAAGCGCACAGAAGAGAAGAAGAATAAGATCTACTATGAATTTCTGGATTTTTACAATAAGACTGAGATCAATTATCTCTGGTTTTCTGAACTGGGCAGCTTTGCAAAGCTTGTGCGTCTGACCGGAAAGCAGCCGGAGGCAGTCTGGACAGATGATGACAAGATGGAGCTTTCCTCCACCTATTTCCGTTTTGTGAATGCATACCGGGGTACGAGCGGAGACAAGCTGAACATCACGCCGGGCGATGCCTTCCTTGATTTTATGGAAGTGTTCGGCTATCAGGCAATGCAGGAGATGTCTACTGAGGAGCTCCGCAAAAAGGTGGAGAAGAGCAACAAGATGTTCCATGTGATGGCCGAGAAGGACAGCATGGAGATCCGCATGGATCCGGATGAGAAGAAGGCATCGATCCTGCAGAGAGTGATTCCGTTAAACGGAGCGCCGCTACAGATCGGCTTCGTTCACGAGAAAAAGCCGCAGGAGTCCGGATGGTCCTACGCACACGAGCTCGGAAGAATGCATATCGAGCAGGCGCTGAAAGATGAGGCTCAGACAAATGAATATGAGCTGATGAATCAGAGTGACGCAGATCAGGTGATCAATGCAGCGATCGAGGATGGAAACAAGATCCTGTTTACTACATCTCCGGTACTGTATCAGGCAAGTCTGAAGGCGGCGCTGGAGCATCCGAATGTGCGTATCCTGAACTGTTCCCTGATGGCTAACAAGGGAATGATCCGCACTTACAATGCCAGAATGTACGAGGCAAAATTCCTGATCGGTGCGATCGCGGGATCTCTGGCAGAGAATGACCGTATCGGTTATCTGGCGGACTATCCGATCTACGGCTCTGTGGCAAATATCAATGCCTTCACCCTCGGAGCGAGCATGGTGAATCCGCGTGTGAAAGTATTTGTGGAGTGGACCTCCAGAAAGGATGTCAATTTCCTTGAGGAGTTCCGCAAAAACGGTGTCTCCTATGTTTCAGGAAGAGATATCATTATTCCGGCGAAGGAGAGCGGCACACGTCACTTCGGTCTGTACCGTATCGATGACAATACACCGCACAACCTTGCGATGCCGATCCTTGACTGGGGAAAATTCTATGAAAAGATGATCCTCAGTATTCAGAACGGAGGCTGGAAGGAAGATGCCTCAAAGTCCGTAAACTACTGGCTGGGTATTTCCTCCGGAGTGGTGGATGTAATCTGTTCCCAGAACCTTCCGAGCGGCACAGCGAGACTGGTATCTCTGCTAAAGGATACCATCTGCAGAGGAGAATTCAATCCGTTCTCAGGAGCCCTGTTCTCACAGAATGGTCTGATCCAAGAAGAGAACCGTACACTGACCGCAGAGAACATCATCCGTATGGACTGGCTGCTGGACCGTGTGGAGGGATCTATTCCGAAGATGGAAGAGCTTGAGGAGAAGGCAAAGCCGGTAGTGCTGCAGCAGGGAGTCAACGTATGAAAATTCTGACGATAGCAGATGAGGAGTCCAAGTATCTCTGGGACTACTATGAGAGAGACAAGCTGGACGGAGTGGATATGATTCTGTCAGCGGGGGATCTGTCCCCGGATTATCTCTCATTTCTGACTACCATGTACGCACTGCCTGTATTCTACGTGCATGGCAATCATGATGACAAATATAAATGGAAACCGCCCGAAGGCTGCACCTGTGTCGATGACGATCTGGTCGTCTACAACGGAGTTCGGATCCTCGGGTTGGGAGGTTCCATGCGTTACAGTGCAGGAGAGCACCAGTTTACGGAGCAGGAGATGGCCAAGAGAGTCCGCAGGCTCTGGTGGAAACTGTTTCGTCACAGGGGCTTTGACATCCTGCTGACACATGCACCTGCCTATGAGATCAATGACGGGAGGGATCTTCCGCATCAGGGATTTCGTGAATTCATCAACCTGATGGAAAAATACCGCCCGGCCTATTTCGTCCATGGGCATGTCCATATGAGCTATAATCACAAGCAGAAAAGAGAAGATCGGTTTCAGGACACCACGATCATCAATGCATATGATCGCTATATCATAGAACTGTGAACTGATTTTGTGTATTTCCGTGGTTTACGGAAATAAGAGCTGAATTTGCCGGATAATACCGTAATTT
>JAUNAF010000022.1:0-28223 GCA_030527715.1 Eubacteriales bacterium | reverse complement strand
CGGCAGGAAGCGAAAACAGACAGTTTACGGAAGAATTTGCAGAAAATCAGGATTAGTTCCGTAAAAAAGAGTGTGTTCAGGTAAAAATGAGACAAATAACAACGGGAAAAGCAGGATTTTACGGAAAATATCTGTAGAAAGATCCTGCTACTTCCGTAATCGAGCATAGAAGCGGAAGCGAACTGGCTCGGAAATGACAATTTTACGGAAAAATATGAGAATATTAACTGAATTTTCCGTAACAGGATAGAGGAAGGATCCATCTGAATATTCGGATGGATCCTTCCTCTTTCTTTAGAGATTATGTTTTACAGTCCTGCAGTTATCTTGTGTAAGTAGTCGGATTACTCCAGGAACCGTAGTACTTCCTTCCGTTATGTGATCGATAAGAACGGATTCGTACAGTATAGCTATTGGTTCGTACTACGGATAATTCAGCATAGTTAGCGGTAGTACCGGAAATGTTAATGGTTTTACCGGCATGTCCCTGAATCAGCCAGATCTGGTAACCGGTGACATTGCTCTGAGCATCCCAGTAGACATCCAGTTCTTTCAGACCATCATAGTAGTAGATGTGAGGAGTACCTACAGTCTTTGGCTTTACGGTGATGTAATAAGTCTGGCTTTTTCCGCTGCCGTCAGTTGCAGCTGCACGGATGTATGCCATTCCGCCTCCATTTGCAGTGACTGTTCCGTTGGATGAGACGGAAACCACACTGGTATCGGATGAAGACCAGGAAAGCTTCTTGTTCGTTGCATTCCAAGGATAAGCTACGGCAGAGAGCTTTGTGGTCTGACCCACAGTGAGATTTTTAGAACCTGCCATCTTGATATTGTTGACGAGGATCTTGGCAGGAGAAACAGTCATCGGGTAAGTCTGGCTTTTTCCGCTGCCGTCGGTTGCTGATGCTTTGATGGTGCAGGTTCCGGCCTTTTTGGCGGTGACAACACCGGTGGAAGATACGGTCGCGATCCTGGTGTTTGAAGAGGACCAGGAGAGCTTCTTATTTGTAGCATTCCACGGATAGGCAACAGCGGAGAGTTTTGCTGACTGACCTTCTTTTAATTTCTTGGTACCTGCCATCTTGATTTCATTAACCTTGATGACTGCGGCTTTTGTAACCCAGCTTAAGTTATAAAGACCTTCATTATCATAGAATGGAGTCACTTTAAGGTAATAAACTCCGGCAGAAAGTGTGTCAGACCAGGTGTAGGTTTTTGGGGCAGAAAGACTGCCTGGATGAACATTTTTACTCCAACGCTGAACAAAACCGGAATCCCAAAGCTCAATATAGCTGTCACGAATCATACCCTGATAAGTAATAGTGACCTCACTGCTTTTCGGGACATTGATCTTATAAAAATCCATGCGGTCTGTCTTGGAAAGCAGTCCCTTTATTTTAGTGCCGGCAGACAGACTCATTGCAGCAGAGAAACCATTGTTTGGCTCTCTTTCTGTATTGCCGGAAGCTGTGAAACTTCCCTTAACACGATAAGATCCTGTATGACTACCGTTACCCACAATCTTTACATAATAGGAACCTGCCTCCAGATAGTGGCTGAAGGAGTATGTATTTGGTGCAGTATCGGAAGAATTATATACTCCATGATCGTCAAATTGAGTTTCAAGATTTGCATCAAAAAGCATCACACGGGAGTCATAAATACTCCATCCCTGATAGGTGATGGTAACCTCTCCGGGTTTGGTGAGGTTGATACGGTAAAAATGAGCATCGCCATTGGAGCGGATCGATCTGCTTACATAGGAATCATTCAGATTCAGAGTGTAATTGTAGCTGGATGCCGATGCGGAAATAGATGCACTGATACCCATAAGGAACATCAGAGCCAGCAATATAAGGTGCCGTAGGATGATTGGTTTTCTGTCTCTCATAAATCTCCCTTCTCTTGTTAAACAGTTAGTAAAATAGTGATAGTAACTTGAAATAATTATACAATTAGTTGTGCATGAATGCAACAAATCTTTGATGATAAAGGATCAGTCAGGGATGTTAAGAAAAACTGTCAGTACCATGCTCAAAGACTGCGGAGATCGCTTTTACAAACTCTGTTCTTTCCGGATTGTCATAGCCGGTAAAGATGACATCATTGATGTCTTCATGGTTGAACAGAAAATTGGCATCTGCCCCCATAAACCCCTCGGGAAATGGAACAGCGAGGTAATCGTAGAGCCTGTTCTCATTCTCGCCGGGAATCATCTGGAGAATACCGATGATCATTAATTTCTTGGTGGCATTTTTCAGTAATACAACGCTTCCTGCAGGTAATAATTCTTTCATGATGTTCCTCCTGTATTTGTGATCTATTGATATTGATTAACGAAAGGTGTGTGCCCACCAGCCGCCAAGTTCTTTTCCGATTCGATCACCGAGGATCTTATATCCTTCGGCAGCCTTCTGTGCATAACTCATGTCTTTGGTTCCGTTTCCGCCGGTTGCCCTGTCAATGCCGTAGTAGAGGATATCATCGAGACCGAAGGAGAGGGTATGTGTTATGCTGTAGATACCTGCAGTGGAAGAATCGATGCCGGTAGCGGCGGTATCCTGCATGGTCCATGCGTGATCCTCATAGTATTTTTCGATACTTCTGAATGTCTGAGATGCTGTGTCCTTTCCACCGTTGAAAACAGCTTTCCAGACGGTAAGAGGACTCCAGGGACCTGCCTGTCTGGTAGACAGATTGAGCGTATCGTCGGTATTGAAAAATTTATAGGCAGCGCTTCCTAAATCAAACACTTCATCGCCACAGTCAATATAGTCTGCGATGATCGTGGTGCGCTTTTTCTGATCGTGACCATCAGAAGCCTTCAGCAGCTCTCCGCTTAATCCCAAACCGCTTCCAAATAAACCGAGGAACTGGACCCTTCGATTTACAGCATCTCCGAAAAATCCGTCTTTGATATTCGAATATTTGTCGCGATAGTGTTCATATGCACTTTTCCAGACATCGATACTTGATTTGGTCAGGGAACAGATGTCTGAAGCTCCGGTATATCCTTTTTTATCACCGGTCCAAAATCCATGCAGATCCTCGAAGTAAGAGATGGAATCATCAAGGAAACCTGCTTTGCTGATATCACCGCCCTTATCGAGTGCTTTCAGTATGGAATGTAAATAGGGAAGGATACTGCTGTCAGAAGACCCGGAATCCGAGAGCGAGTAGTGAATTTCCGTATCTAAAAGACCTAAATTGCGGGGAATGAAACCGCGTGCAGCTTCGATGAAAGAAGGCTTTGATGTGCGTGCAGCAGATACGGTATTCTCGGTAGTTACATAGTGCTGAGCGATCTGAGTGAGCTTGCCGGACATATCCAGTCCGCAGCGGACTTGCTGATCATTTTCCTCGGCAAGGCTGTATAAGTTTCTTTTTATGATGTCGGATGCGGAAAGATTCATCGGGAGGCTTCGCGCAGCGGATCTGATCGCTTCACTGTATTTCTGCATGTTCTGAAATAACTGTGCCTGACCCTGAGCATCCTGTTTTAATGAATTTTGATATACGGTAAAGTCTGCCATAATACTGCCTCCTGTATGCGCGTCTTTGATGATGCAAGTATAGCGCAGAGAGAGAACGATTTGGCAGATAAAGGCTGAACAGCATAAAATACGGACAAACGGCATATTTCTCATCGCTGCTCGCGCAAAAAGCACCGGACATTCACTGAGAATGTCCGGTGCCTGTAAGAACACCTGTAAATCTATGTGATGTTAATTGCGTGTCCAGCGTCCGGAAGCTCCGCATGGAAGTACCAGACCGGTTTCCTTGACCGGAAGTCCTACCTCCTGAGCATCGACGGTTCCATGGAACTGCTTCAGTTCGGTGGCGAGCATGTAGGAGAGGACTGCAGGAGCAAAGCCGGTGGTATAAGAGTTCAAGAGGAAGAAGAGCGGATCATCACTGAGCAGCTTTGCACAGAGTTTGATCAGCGGATGGATCGCATCCTCGATCTTCCAGATCTCGCCCTTAGGACCGCGTCCGTAGGAAGGAGGATCCATGATGATGGCATCGTAATGGTTTCCACGGCGGATCTCGCGCTCTACAAATTTCACGCAGTCGTCAACGATCCAGCGGATCGGCGCATCAGCCAGTCCTGAGGAGCGCGCGTTCTCCTTTGCCCAGGCGACCATGCCCTTGGAGGCGTCGACATGAGTGACACTGGCGCCTGCAGCAGCGGCGGCAAGTGTGGCACCTCCTGTGTAGGCGAAGAGATTTAACACCTTGATCGGGCGGTTTGCCTGATGGATCAGTCCGGAGAACCAGTCCCAGTTAGCCGCCTGCTCCGGGAACAGACCGGTGTGCTTGAAGCTGAACGGCTTCAGCTGGAAGGTCAGGCTGCGATACTGAATGCTCCACTGTTCCGGGAGATCAAAGAACTCCCACTCACCGCCGCCCTTTTTGCTGCGGTGATAGTGCGCGTTCGGATGCTTCCATCCGCGGTTTTTCTTTGGCGTATCCCAGATCACCTGCGGATCCGGACGTACCAGGATATAGTCGCCCCAGCGCTCCAGCTTTTCCCCTTTCGAAGTATCAATCACTTCATAATCCTTCCAATGATCAGCAATCCACATATGCCCTCCTGTATTATTCATCTGATAATATATATTCCGATAATTCCTGCAGAGCCTGTGATCTGCAGGGGGTGTCGCCAAGTATGCAAAGAAAACACCCGGTGGACGTTCTTTGCTTTCTTGAAATGAGTTTTATTATATAATATAATACTTGAATATTCAATAGGAAGAGATTGAGGAAGAGGATAAGAGGATGAAAAGAGAAGAGGGAGTGTTTCAATGGAACAGAAAACGGTATTTTCTGATATATACCATTCTGTTCCTGGGAATGGCGTATTATGCCTTCTATTATTATCTGAAGGCAGGGAAGAGCCTGGTAGGAAACTCAGATGGATTTTACCAGCATCTCCATGGCCTGGCATATTACGGTCACTGGCTGAGGGAAGTATTTCGCAACGTGTTTCTCCGGCATCGGTTTGTGATACCTCAGTGGGACTTTAACATCGGTATGGGAGAAGGCATTCTGACGACCTTCCATTATTATGGATTTGGGGATCCGATCGCACTGCTGTCAGCACTGGTACCGGTGAGGTATTCCCTGTATCTGTACAGTGCGCTGATGGTACTGAGATTCTATCTCGCAGGGGTGACCTTTTCGTTGCTCTGCTTTTACTGGAAGAGAGAAAATTATCTGGGAATACTTTCGGGGGCGATGTGCTATGCATTCTGCCAGTGGGCAATGATCGAGGGCGTGCGTCATCCGTTCTTTCAGAATCCGCTGATCTACCTGCCGCTGGTGCTGATCGGTCTGGAGAAGGTCCTGCGAAAAGAGAAGCCGTACCTGTTCATCGCCAGCGTATGGATCAGTGCTGTATGCAACTTTTATTTCTTTTATATGATCGTGATCATCGCAGTGATCTATGGTCTGGTGCGTGTTGGCTGCATGCGCCTGAGAAAAGAGTACGGCATTGACCGCATCGGGGCGGCTGCCGGGGCGATACTGCGTGTGGGACTGCATGCGGTCGTCGGAGTGCTGATGAGCGCACCGATCCTGTATCCGATGATTCAGGTCTTTCTGACCGACAATCGAACGAAGATGAGCTACAATGTGGATCTGTTTTACAAAAAGAGATACTATAAGCTCATACTTCCGGCCTTTGCAGGAAAACAGGGATTCGGCAATTATACGTATTATGCCTGCGGTATACTGGTGGTCATCGCGCTGCTGCTTCTTTTCCTGAGGCGCAGAGAGGCATCCCATCGGTATCTGGAACTGAAGCTCTTCTTTGTGATCGGTCTGGCACTTCTGGGACTGCCCTTTGCCGGACATGTATTCAACGGCTTTGCCTACGTGGCAAACCGCTGGATCTGGGCCTTTGTCCTTCTGCTCTGTTTTACAGTCTCCACCTTCTGGGAAGAGATGTATACCATGAAGGGAAGGAAGCTTGTACTTGTGAGCGCGCTTCTGGTGCTCTACCTTCTGCACTGCTATCGCTACAAAGGGATCAGAGGGCAGCTGGAACTGCTGGGAGGCATGATGCTTGTGCTGGTGTTCAACCGGATTCTGCAGACAGTGAGCACGCAGAAAAAAGTGCTCATTGACGGAGCGGCAAGATGTCTGGTCTTCCTGCTTTTGCTTGGCTCAGTCAGCGGACTGACAAGAAAGGCTGTTTACCCAAAGAGACAGCAGTACTTTGTATCCTACCGTGAGGGCGAGAGCATGCTGTATCCGGAGGCGGATCAGCTTGCAGTAAAATATCAAAATGCGTCAGAAAGATTTTCGAGAAATGCCGGATATACGGAATGGAACTCCAATGTGCTCACGCAGGCAAGAAATTACTCTTTTTACTGGAGTATCTCCGGCGGATGGACCTCAGATTTCTTCAAACAGTTTCAGGTGCTGGTATTCCGAAACTATAAATACAAAAGTCTGGACAATCGAGTGATGCTGATGACGCTGGCATCCACAGAGCATTATATAAGGAAGAAAATGAATTCACCGGTGCCGTTTGGATATTCGCTGGCAGGAAAAGAGCAGGAATATGAGGTGTACCGGAATGACTACAGCCTCCCGCTGGCATTCACGTATGACACCTATCTGACAGCGGAAGATCTTGAGGATATGAATGGCTCCCAGCGTGAGGAGGCGGTGATGCAGAGCCTTCTGATGGAAGAGGAACCGCAGGGGTATGAGAAGGGCAGAGTCAGCCTGAGCGGAAAAAGAGAAGAATGCAGGGTGCTCAAGACCAACGGCGTAGAGTTTGAAGACGGCCGGATCAAGGTGACGAAAAAAGATGCAGTGATGGTGATCAAGATTCCGCAGAATGATTCCGGCAATCAGTATCTGTCGATGCAGGGGCTGTCGTTCGAAGGAAGGGCACCGGAGACACAGATCCATTTCAAAATTCGACGCGCAGACGGACGCAAGACGAGATCGAGGACGGTGTTCGATACACCGAAGGCAAAGTGGCGCAGCGGAAATGAAAACCTTCTTATAAATATGGGATATCAGGAGGACGTTCACGGGTTCAATACGATAAAAGTGATTTTTGAAAAAAAAGGAACCTACCGCTGGAAAGATATGTATGGATGGACCCAGCCCATGGAGATCTACAAAGAAGCCGCAGCGGAAAGAGCAGCCGATGCCTGGGAAGATGAAGTGATCGATGCAAATAAGGTCAGCGGAAATATCACCGTGCCGAAGAAGAAGCTTCTGTTTTTCAGTATCCCGTACAGCAGAGGATGGACAGCGAAGGTGGACGGTAAGAAGATGAAACTGTACCGCAGCAATGAAAACTTTATGTCCCTGGAACTGGAAGAGGGAGAACACCATGTGGAGCTGAAGTATACGACCCCGGGCTTAAAGCCGGGAATATGGATGGCGCTCTGCGGAATGGCAGTCCTGATATGCATGATCGTGCATGATTTTGAATGTACGAAAAAAAGAACAAAAAAAAGAAAAAACTTCTTGCATAAGTAAAATGAATCATGTATACTACAACCGTTGTGACCTTGATAGCGTAGAAGCGTGAGGTTGCTGCGGTGAAGACTGCAGGTTTTCCGTGGAGCGAATGTCAAGTTATAAAACTGGCGACAAGTCACTGTACAAAATTAACTATCCGGCTTTGACCGGAAACAACGTGTGAAAGAATTTGGGATGTGTCCCATGAGGAAACACACGGGAACGTGTACAGTCACCGCTTGTCGTACTGCAATTAAGTGCGAAAAGGAGGCGACTTTTTTTATGGCAAGTCAAGTAATGAGAATCACATTAAAGGCGTATGATCATCAGTTAGTAGATGCATCCGCAAAGAAAATCATCGAAACTGTAAAGAAAAACGGATCCCAGGTGAGCGGACCGGTACCTCTTCCGACAAAGAAGGAAGTTGTAACCATCCTGCGTGCTGTTCATAAGTATAAGGATTCCAGAGAGCAGTTCGAGCAGAGAACTCATAAAAGACTGATCGATATCATCACACCGACTCAGAAGACGGTTGATGCTCTGTCCAGACTGGAGATGCCGGCTGGCGTATATATCGATATCAAGATGAAGAACAAATAAGAAGTTCTTCGATCAGCAAAGTTAATTATCCTATAATCTAGGATGATTGCACAACACAGTGTAATCCGCTGTAGAAAAACAGGAGGGCAATATGAAGAAAGCAATTTTGGCAACAAAAGTCGGAATGACACAGATCTTCAACGAAGATGGCGTGCTGACACCGGTAACTGTTCTTTCTGCTGGTCCGTGTGTAGTAACACAGATCAAGACTGTTGAGAACGATGGTTACAGCGCAGTACAGGTAGCTTACGGCGACAAGAGAGAGAAGCTTGTGAACAAGCCGCTTAAGGGCATGTTCGATAAGGCAGGCGTTTCTTACAAGAGATTCGTAAGAGAGTTCAAATTCGAGAACGCAGATGAATATCAGGTAGCACAGGAGATCAAGGCTGATATCTTCGCAGCAGGCGATAAGGTAGATGCAACCGCTGTTTCAAAGGGTAAAGGTTTCCAGGGTGCAATTAAGAGACACGGTCAGCACAGAGGACCGATGGCTCATGGTTCCAAGTTCCATCGTCATGCAGGTTCCAATGGCTCTGCTTCTGATCCGAGTAAGGTATTCAAGGGCAAGAAGATGCCGGGACAGATGGGTAACAAGCGTATCACTATCCAGAACCTGGAGATCGTACGTGTAGACGCAGAGAACAACCTGATTCTCGTAAAGGGTGCTGTACCGGGCCCGAAGAAGTCTATGGTAACGCTTAAAGAGACTGTAAAGTCCGGTAAGTAAGCTTTATAGGAAAGGAGGAACATACAAATGGCAAACGTATCCGTTTATAATATGGAAGGAAAAGAAGTTGGCACAATCGAGCTGAATGACGCAGTGTTCGGTGTAGAAGTAAACGAGCATCTGGTTCATATGGCAGTTCGCAGCCAGCTTGCAAATAACCGTCAGGGTACTCAGAAAGCAAAAACTCGTTCTGAGGTATCCGGTGGTGGAAGAAAGCCTTGGAGACAGAAGGGAACCGGTCATGCAAGACAGGGTTCAACAAGAGCTCCGCAGTGGACAGGCGGCGGCGTAGTATTCGCTCCGGTTCCGAGAGACTACTCCTTCAAGATGAACAAGAAAGAGAAGCAGGCAGCATTAAAGTCTGTTCTTACTTCTAAGGTTCAGGAGAGCAAGGTAGTTGTATTTGATGAGCTGAAGCTTGACGAGATCAAGACCAAGGCTATGGTAAATGTTCTGAAGAACGTAAATGTGGATAACGCACTGGTAGTTCTGAATGAGAACGATGCAAACGTTGTTAAGTCTGCAAAGAACATCGAGGGTGTTCAGACAGCACTGGTTAACACCATCAACGTATACGATATTCTGAAGTACAACACACTGGTTATGACCAAAGCAGCCGTTGAGGCAATCGAGGAGGTGTACGCATAATGGCAGCAATTCAGTATTATGATGTAATCCTTAAGCCGATCGTTACTGAGAAGAGTATGAATGCTATGGCAGAGAAGAAGTATACCTTCCTGGTACACACAGAGGCTACTAAGAACCAGGTTAAAGAGGCTGTTGAGAAGATGTTCGAAGGAACAAAGGTAAAGAGCGTCAACACCATGAACCTGGAAGGAAAGAGCAGACGCCGCGGCATGACCGTTGGTAAGACTGCTAAGACCAAGAAAGCAATCGTAACTCTGACTGAGGACAGCAAGGATATCGAGATCTTCGAGGGACTGTAAATCGATTGCATACTATACGCATAAAAGCGTGATATTAAATGTTTGAAAGGAGAAACAATCATGGGAATTAAGACATACAACCCATATACACCTTCCCGCAGACATATGACGGGATCTGATTTCTCTGAGATCACCAAGTTTGAGCCGGAGAAGAGCCTTCTGGTAACTCTGAAGAAGAATTCCGGACGTAACAACCAGGGTAAGATCACAGTTAGACACCGCGGCGGCGGCACAAGAAGAAAATACAGAGTCATCGACTTTAAGAGAAATAAAAAGGATGGTATCCCGGCATTCGTAACCGGTATCGAGTACGATCCGAACAGAACAGCAAACATCGCACTGATCACCTACGCTGATGGTGAGAAGGCTTATATCCTGGCACCGCAGGGAATGAAGGTTGGCCACAAGATCATGAATGGTCCGGAGGCTGAGGTACGTATCGGTAACTGCCTCCCGCTTTCTGCTATCCCGGTTGGTACCATGGTTCATAACATTGAGCTGTATCCGGGCAAGGGCGGCCAGCTGGTTCGTTCCGCAGGTAACAGCGCACAGCTGATGGCTAAGGAAGGTAAGTATGCAACCCTTCGTCTTCCGTCCGGCGAGATGAGAATGGTTCCGATCATCTGCAGAGCTACCGTTGGTGTAGTAGGCAACGCTGATCACAACCTGATCAACATCGGTAAGGCAGGAAGAAAGCGTCACATGGGTATCCGCCCGACAGTCCGCGGTTCTGTAATGAACCCGAACGATCATCCGCATGGTGGTGGTGAAGGTAAGACCGGTATCGGTCGTCCGGGCCCATCTACTCCGTGGGGCAAGCCGGCTCTGGGTCTGAAGACCAGAAAGAAGAAGAAGGCTTCCAACAAGCTGATCGTAAGAAGACGCGATGGCAAAGCTATCAACTAATAAAATGTTATCGAGAATATAAGGAGGTTAGAACCTATGGCTCGCTCACTGAAAAAAGGACCGTTTGCAGATGCAAGCTTACTGAAAAAGGTGGATGCAATGAACGAGGCAGGCAGCAAGCAGGTCATCAAGACCTGGTCTCGCCGCTCTACCATTTTCCCGCAGATGGTTGGACATACAATCGCAGTTCATGATGGAAGAAGACATGTGCCTGTATACATTACAGAGGACATGGTTGGACATAAACTCGGAGAGTTCGTCGCAACCAGAACCTACAGAGGACATGGAAAGGACGAAAAGAGATCCCGCTAGGATCTTTTTAGAAGGAGGTTTGTATCATGGCAAAAGGACATAGATCCCAAATCAAGAGAGAGAGAAATGCTCAGAAAGACACAAGACCGTCCGCTAAGTTATCTTACGCGAGAGTCTCTGTCCAGAAAGCATGCTTTGTTTTAGATGCCATCAGAGGCAAAGATGTGCAGACTGCACTCGGTATTGTAACTTACAATCCGAGATATGCATCTTCACTGATCAAAAAATTATTAGAGTCAGCAATCGCTAATGCTGAGAACAACAACGGAATGAGCGTTGAGAATCTGTACGTTGAAGAGTGCTACGCTAACAAGGGTCCGACAATGAAGAGAATCAGACCGAGAGCACAGGGCAGAGCTTACAGAATCGAAAAGAGAATGAGCCACATCACCGTTGTCCTGAACGAGAGATAGGAGGAAGAGCATGGGACAGAAAGTTAATCCGCACGGCATAAGAGTCGGCGTTATTAAAGACTGGGACTCCAAATGGTACGCAGAAGGCGACTTCGCAGATTATCTGGTTGAGGATAACGAGATCAGAAAGTATCTGAAGAAGAGACTGTACAGCGCAGGAGTTTCCAGAATCGAGATCGAGAGAGCATCCGGCAGAGTAAAGGTTATCATCTACACTGCAAAACCGGGCGTAGTAATCGGTAAGGGCGGAGCTGAGATCGAGAAGGTTAAGGCTGAGGTTCAGAAGCTTACAAAAGAAAAACTTCTGGTAGATATCCGTGAGGTTAAGAGACCGGATCGCGATGCTCAGCTTGTAGCAGAGAACATTGCACAGCAGCTGGAGAACCGTATTTCCTTCCGTCGTGCTATGAAGTCTACCATGGGCAGAACCATGAAGACCGGCGCAAAGGGAATCAAGACCGCTGTTTCCGGACGTCTTGGCGGAGCAGATATTGCTCGTACAGAGTTCTACAGCGAGGGAACCATTCCTCTTCAGACACTTCGTGCAGATATTGACTATGGATTCGCAGAAGCAGATACCACATACGGCAAATTAGGCGTAAAGGTATGGATTTACAATGGCGAAATCCTTCCAACAAAAAACGGTAAGGAAGGGAGCGATAAATAATGTTAATGCCAAAGAGAGTAAAACGTCGTAAGCAGTTCCGTGGCACTATGGCCGGAAAAGCACTCAGAGGAAACACTATTTCCAATGGTGAGTATGGTCTGGTTGCACTTGAGCCGTGCTGGATTCGTTCCAACCAGATCGAGGCAGCCCGTGTTGCCATGACCCGTTATATCAAGCGTGGTGGTAAAGTCTGGATCAAGATTTTCCCGGACAAGCCGGTAACCGCAAAACCGGCAGAGACACGTATGGGTTCCGGTAAGGGAACACTGGAGTACTGGGTAGCAGTTGTAAAGCCGGGCCGTGTTATGTTTGAACTGGCAGGTGTTCCGGAGGAGACAGCCCGTGAAGCTCTTCGTCTTGCTATGCATAAATTGCCGTGCAAGTGTAAGATCGTTTCTAAGGCAGAATTAGAAGGCGGTGATAACAGTGAAAATTAATAAGTATGTAGAAGATTTAAAGAACAAATCTGTTGCAGAATTAAATGACGAATTAGTAGCTGCTAAAAAGGAACTCTTCAATTTAAGATTCCAGAACGCAACCAATCAGCTGGATAATACGAGCAGAATCAAAGAGGTTCGCAAGAACATCGCCAGAATTCAGACCGTGATCACTGAGAAGGCTAATGCGTAAGCAATACCTGAAAGGAGCTAATTAGACGTGGAAAGAAATCTTAGAAAAACCCGTGTCGGTAAAGTGGTAAGCAATAAGATGGATAAAACCATCGTCGTTGCTGTAGAAGACCATGTAAAGCATCCTCTTTACAAAAAAGTCGTAAAGAGTACCTATAAATTAAAAGCACACGATGAGAACAACGAGTGCAACATCGGTGATACAGTTCGCGTGATGGAGACAAGACCGCTGTCTAAGGACAAGAGATGGAGACTTGTGGAAATCACTGAGAGAGTGAAATAATTAGGAGGTAGATCAGCATGATCCAGCAGGAGAGCAGACTGAAAGTTGCTGATAACACCGGAGCAAAGGAACTGCTTTGCATTCGCGTTATGGGCGGCTCTACAAGAAGATATGCAGGTATCGGCGACGTCATCGTTGCTACTGTCAAAGATGCAACACCAGGCGGCGTTGTAAAAAAAGGTGATGTAGTAAAGGCTGTTGTTGTTCGTACCGTTAACAGCGTTCGTCGTAAAGACGGTTCCTACATCAGATTCGATGAGAATGCTGCAGTTATCATCAAGGATGATAAGAATCCAAGAGGAACTCGTATTTTTGGGCCGGTAGCAAGAGAGCTTCGTGACAAGCAGTTCATGAAGATCGTATCCCTGGCTCCGGAAGTATTATAAGGAGGTACCCAGATGTCAGCATTAAAGATCAAGACTGGTGATACCGTTAAGGTCATCGCAGGCAAGGATAAAGATAAAGAAGGCAAGGTTCTGGCAGTTGATGTAAAGAACAACAGAGTACTTGTTGAGGGCGTAAACATGGTTGTTAAGCACAGCAAGCCGTCTGCAGCTAACCAGCAGGGCGGAATTGTGAACAAGGAAGCTTACATCCATATGTCCAACGTTATGCTGCTCGTCGGCGGCAAGGCAACCAGAGTTGGCTTCAAGATGGACGGCGACAAGAAGGTTCGTGTAGCAAAGGCTACCGGCGCAGTAATCGATTAATCTAAGAGAGGAGGCCAAACAAGTTGAGTAGACTCAAAGAGACTTACAAGAACGAGATCGTAGATGCTATGATCAAAAAGTTTGGATATAAGAATATCATGGAAGTTCCGAAGCTTGATAAAGTGGTTATCAACATGGGCGTTGGCGAAGCTAAAGACAACGCTAAGGTGCTTGATTCCGCTGTCAAGGATCTGGAGACCATCACCGGCCAGAAGGTAGTTCTGACCAGAGCTAAGAATTCCGTGGCAAACTTCAAAATCAGAGAAGGTATGGCTATCGGATGTAAAGTTACTCTTCGTGGCGAGAGAATGTACGAGTTCGTTGATCGTCTGATCAACCTTGCTCTTCCGCGAGTACGTGACTTCCGCGGCGTAAACCCGAACGCTTTTGATGGCAGAGGTAACTATGCTCTTGGTATCAAAGAGCAGCTTATCTTCCCGGAGATCGAGTATGACAAGATCGACAAGGTAAGAGGTATGGACGTTATCTTCGTAACCACCGCAAAGACAGACGAAGAGGCACGTGAGCTGCTGACCCAGTTCAACATGCCGTTCGCAAAAGCTGAGCACTAATTTTTAGCAGGTCTGATTTAAATAGGAGGAACATTCATGGCTAAAACAGCAATGAAGATCAAACAGCAGCGTCCGCAGAAATTCTCCACAAGAGAGTACAATCGCTGCAGAATTTGTGGTCGTCCACATGCATATCTGAGAAAATACGGAATCTGCAGAATCTGCTTCCGTGAACTTGCATACAAGGGACAGATCCCGGGTGTCAGAAAGGCAAGCTGGTAAGCTTCGCTGACTGAACTTAATCGAATGGAGGTAAAATTCATATGACTATGAGCGATCCGATTGCAGATATGCTTACCAGAATCCGTAATGCAAATACTGCAAAACATGATACAGTTGATATTCCGTCATCCAAGATGAAACTTGCGATCGCGGATATCCTCGTAGATGAGGGATATATTGCAAAATACGAGATGGTGGAAGACGGAAACTTCCAGAACATCCGCGTATTCTTAAAGTATGGCGCAGACAAGAACGAGAAGATCATCACCGGAATCAAGAGAATCTCTAAGCCGGGTCTTCGCGTTTACGCTGGCAAGAACGAGATCCCGAGAGTACTTGGTGGTCTTGGTGTAGCAATTCTTTCCACAAACAAGGGTGTTCTTACCGACAAGCAGGCTCGTAAGGAGCAGGTTGGCGGAGAAGTTCTTGCATTTGTTTGGTAAGATCTGACTGCAGATTACTGAAAACAGAGAGACGCTTAGACGTCTCTCCGAAAATCTAAGTAAGGAGGACATAGATATGTCACGTATCGGAAGAATGCCGGTTGTTATTCCGGCTGGCGTTACTGTTGAGATTGCTGAGGGCAATAAGGTAACCGTTAAGGGCAGCAAGGGAACACTTGAGAGAGTACTCCCGGCTGAGATGGAAATTAAGATGGAAGATGGACACGTCATCGTAAACAGACCGAACGATCTGAAGAAGATGAAGTCCTTACATGGTCTGACCAGAACACTGATCCACAACATGGTAGTTGGTGTAAGCGAAGGTTACACCAAGGTACTCGAGGTAAATGGTGTCGGCTACAGAGCACAGAAGCAGGGTAAGAAGCTTGTTCTTTCCCTTGGATACTCTCATCCGGTAGAGATGACTGATCCGGAAGGCATCGAGACTGTAGTAGACGGAAACAAGATTACCGTTAAGGGTATTGACAAAGAGAAAGTTGGCCAGTTTGCCGCTGAGATCCGTGAGAAGAGAGCTCCGGAACCGTATAAGGGCAAGGGTATCAAGTACGCTGATGAAGTTATCAGACGTAAAGTTGGTAAGACTGGTAAGAAATAAATAAGGAGAGTGTGAAAATGGTTAGTAAAGAATCGAGAACAAAAGTTCGTGTTAATAAGCACAGAAAAATTCGTAATCGTTTTGCAGGTACTGCAGAAAGACCACGTTTAGCAGTGTTTAGAAGCAATAATCATATGTACGCTCAGATTATTGACGATACCGTCGGAAACACCCTCGTTTCTGCAAGCACACTTCAGAAAGAAGTAAAGGCAGAGTTAGAGAAGACGAATAACGTTGATGCAGCAGCATACCTTGGAAAGGTTATTGCAGAGAAGGCTCTGGAGAAAGGAATCAAGACTGTTGTCTTCGACAGAGGAGGATTTATCTATCAGGGTAAGATCCAGGCATTAGCAGATGCAGCTAGAGAAGCTGGTCTGGAATTTTAGGAGGTAAAACACATGAAACGTGAGATCATTGATGCCAGTCAGCTTGAATTAACCGACAAGGTAGTAACCATCAAGCGCGTTACCAAGGTTGTAAAGGGTGGCCGTAACATGAGATTCACTGCTCTGGTTGTTGTCGGTGACGGAAACGGACACGTTGGCGTAGGTCTTGGAAAAGCTGCCGAGATTCCGGAAGCTATCCGTAAGGGTAAAGAAGATGCAGCAAAGAAGCTCATTACTGTTGCTCTTGATGAGAATGCCAGCATCCCGCATGATTTCGTAGGTAAGTTCGGCGGCTCCAGCGTAATGCTGAAGAGATCCCCGGAAGGTACCGGTATCATCGCTGGTGGCCCGGCTCGTAACGTTCTTGAGCTTGCAGGTATCCGCAATATCCGTACAAAGTCTCTTGGTTCCAGAAACAAGCAGAACGTTGTTTTAGCTACTCTGGAAGGCTTAAAGCAGCTGAAATCCCCGGAGGAAGTTGCTAGACTGCGCGGAAAATCTGTGGATGAAGTACGTGCATAGGAGGATGTAATAAGATGGCAGACAAGGTTAAAGTAACATTAGTAAAATCCCCGATCGGTGCGATCCCGAAGCATCGTGCTACTGTAGCAGCACTCGGCTTAAAGAAGCTTAACAAATCTGTTGAGCTTCCGAACAACGAGGCTACCATGGGCATGGTTAAGCAGGTTGCACACTTAGTGAAGGTTGAAGAAATCTAGTATACGAGAAGGAGGTGCCATGATGGATTTATCAAACTTAAAGCCGGCTGACGGCTCAAGACAGAGCGATAACTTCAGAAGAGGACGTGGTCACGGTTCAGGAAACGGCAAGACTGCTGGTAAGGGTCATAAGGGTCAGAAGGCTAGAAGCGGTGCTCCGAGACCGGGCTTCGAAGGTGGTCAGATGCCTTTATACAGACGTCTTCCGAAGAGAGGCTTCACCAACAGAAATACTCTGGATATTGAAGCTATCAACGTAAGCGCTCTGGAGAGATTTGACAATGATACAGAGGTTACGATCGAGACTCTGATCGAGGCTGGTATCATCAAGGATACAAAGGACGGTGTCAAGGTACTTGGCAACGGCGAGCTTACAAAGAAGCTCACAGTTAAGGTTAACGCTTTCAGTGAAGGAGCAAAGGCCAAGATCGAAGCACTTGGTGGAAAAGCAGAGGTGATCTAATGTTAACGACACTTCGCAATGCTTTTAGAGTGAAAGATCTCAGAAATCGAATTCTGTTCACCTTTCTGATGCTCTTAGTCATCAGATTTGGTTCTCAGCTTCCGGTTCCGGGAGTGGACAGAGATTATCTGGTAAGTTTTTTCTCACAGCAGGGTGATGCGTTTAACTTCTTCAGTGCATTTACAGGCGGTTCTTTCGAGAATATGTCTATTTTTGCACTGAATATCACACCATACATTACGTCGTCCATTATCATTCAGCTGCTCACCATTGCCATTCCGGCACTGGAGGAGATGCAGAAGGATGGTGAGGACGGACGTAAGAAGCTTTCTGCGATCACTCGTTACGTTACTGTCGGCCTGGCTCTGATGGAGTCCTGTGCCATGACCATCGGATTTGGAAGACAGGGTCTGATCCCGAACTTCAATTTCCTGAGTGGATTAACAGTAGTTGTAGCGCTGACAGCAGGATCCGCATTCCTGATGTGGGTCGGTGAGAGAATCACGGAGAAGGGTGTCGGAAATGGTATTTCCATCGTCCTGATGATCAACATCCTTTCCCGAGTTCCGGCAGACCTGTTTTCACTGTATGAATCCTTTATCAGTGGAAAGTCTCTTGCAAAAGGAGGCCTTGCGGCACTGATTATTCTGGCAATTATTATACTGACGATTGTTCTGGTCATCCTGCTCAGTGATGCTACCAGACGTATTCCGGTTCAGTATGCGAAAAAGATGCAGGGAAGAAAGATGGTTGGCGGCCAGTCTACCTTTATTCCGTTAAAGGTAAACACAGCGGGCGTAATTCCGGTCATCTTTGCTTCATCTCTTATGAGCATTCCGAGTATGATTGCGTCATTCACAAAGATCAGCACCGATGGTATCGGTGGTAAGATTATCAGTGCGCTGAGTCAGAACAACTGGTTCAATCCGAGCAGACCTGTTTACTCAATCGGTCTTGTGCTCTATATTGCCATGATTATCGGTTTTGCATATTTCTATACGTCCATCACTTTCAATCCGATTGAAGTTGCGGACAATATGAAAAAGCAGGGTGGGTTTATCCCAGGCATTCGTCCGGGTAAGCCGACGACGGATTATCTCAACAGAATCTTAAATTACATCGTTCTGATCGGTGCTCTCGGTCTGACGATCGTAGTTCTGATTCCGATCTTCTTCAACGGCGTATTTGGTGCATATGTTTCCTTCGGTGGAACATCCATCATCATTATCGTCGGAGTTGTTCTCGAGACAATTCAGCAGATCGAGTCACAGATGGTAGTTCGTAACTATAAGGGCTTTTTGAGCGAGTAAATAAGAGTGCTGTTCGGGCATAATTACCCGAATGGCACTTTTTTGTTAATGGAGAAAAAATTATGAAGATTATTATGTTAGGTGCGCCGGGTGCCGGTAAAGGTACTCAGGCAAAGAAGATTGCAGAAAAGTATCAGATCCCGCATATTTCCACTGGAGACATTTTCCGTGCAAATATCAAGGCAGGTACCGAGCTTGGCAACAAGGCAAAGACATACATGGATCAGGGACTTCTGGTTCCGGATGAGCTTGTAGTTGACCTGGTAGTAGATCGTCTTGCACAGGAGGACTGCGCAAACGGTTATGTTCTGGATGGTTTCCCGCGTACGATCCCGCAGGCTGAGAGCCTGGACGCTGCCCTTGCAAAACTGGGCGAGAAGATGGAGTACGCGATTGACGTGAATGTTCCGGATGAGAACATTGTAAAGCGTATGGGCGGAAGACGTGCCTGCGTAGGCTGCGGTGCTACCTACCATATTGAGTTTAACCCGCCAAAGAAGGAAGGAACCTGCGACAGCTGCGGAGAGAATCTGATCCTTCGTGACGATGACAAGCCGGAAACCGTACAGAAGCGTCTCGGCGTTTATCATGAGCAGACTCAGCCTCTGATCGATTACTATACCAATGCCGGTATCCTGAAAACAGTCGACGGTACCGTGGATATGAATGATGTATTCACATCCATCGTACAGATCTTAGGAGAGTAATATGTCTGTTACAATAAAATCTGCAAGAGAAATTGAGCTTATGAGAGAGGCTGGAAAACGCCTTGAGTATGTACACAACAAGCTGGCGGAGTTCGTAAAACCGGGTATTTCCACAAAGGATATCGACCGTTACGGTGAAGAGCTGATCCGCGGCCTGGGATGTATTCCGAATTTCCTTAACTATAATGGATATCCGGCATCCATCTGTGTTTCCGTAAATGACGAGGTCGTACACGGAATTCCGCACAAAAAACATTTCATCTGGGAGGGCGATATCGTCAGCCTTGATGCTGGTCTGATCTATGAGGGTTATCACTCTGATGCTGCAAGAACGCATGCAGTCGGAAAGGTGAGCCCGGAAGCTCAGAAGCTGATGGATGTCACCAAGGAAAGCTTCTTTAAGGGTATTGAGTTTGCAAGAGCAGGAAACCATCTTCATGATATTTCCGCAGCCATCGGAAACTATGCAGAATCTTTCGGATACGGTGTTGTTCGTGATCTGGTAGGTCACGGTATCGGAACCAGTCTTCACGAGGATCCGCAGATCCCGAACTTCGCACAGAAGAGAAGGGGACTTCGTCTGCAGCCTGGTATGACACTGGCGATCGAGCCGATGATCAATGCAGGAAGACCGGATGTCTGCTGGCTGGACGATGACTGGACAGTAGTGACTGAGGACGAGTCTCTTTCCGCACATTATGAGAATACTGTGCTGATCACCGAGGGTGATCCGGAGATTCTGACACTGGGCACGATCTTTCAGCCGTAAGGGTCTGGAGATCAGAAAGGACAGAGTGCGAATGGAGCGATTTGAACCGGGAATGCTGGCATGGTCCCGTGCAGGACACGATCTGGGTACCCTGTACGTTATCCTCTCAGTATCAGAGGATAGTGTGATGCTTGTGGACGGACGACTGCGCACGCTGGCAAGACCCAAGAAAAAAAAGAAAAAACATATTCAGGTAATTCGCAGGATCCCCGAGGAGCTGGCAGGCATGCCTGAAGCGAATTTACGTGACGAGGATATCAGACGAGTAATCAGGAGGTTTTCAAATGTCTAAGGCAGATGTTATTGAAGTAGAAGGTACCGTATTGGAGAAACTCCCTAATGCGATGTTTAAGGTAGAGCTGGAGAACAAGCACGTAGTGCTGGCTCATATCAGCGGTAAGCTGCGTATGAACTTTATCCGTATCCTGCCGGGAGATAAGGTAACGATCGAACTTTCTCCGTATGATCTTTCCAAAGGACGTATTATCTGGAGAGATAAGTAAAAACGTTCGCTTTTTTACCTCATAATATTGAAATATTATGAAAATTTATACTTGCAAATCAGGTACGCCAATGATATACTCATTAGCGTACCTTTTTTACAAGGGGTCATTATGCCTGTAAGGCAAAATACGTATAGGGAAGGAGGATTAACCATGAAGGTTAGATCATCAGTGAAACCTATCTGCGAGAAATGCAAAATCATCAAGAGAAAGGGAAGTATCAGAGTAATCTGTGAGAACCCGAAGCACAAACAGCGTCAGGGCTAATCTGACATCGGCCTGATTTCTGATCAGGAAGAAGTTTGTGTTATCAACGATTGCGGCTGCGGCGTGACACGCTCGGGTGTGTTGTAAAGCGTGACATGCTGATGAGAATATAGAAGCTGAAGAGACACCCTGCTAGTTGGTGTCGCTTCGCCACGTATATTGCTCTAATACCGGATATCTGATGTTACGCGGATAGACGGAAAGGTCGTTGAAACCATTTTTCGCGGCTGGGTAATGGAAGTATTTCCGAAACCCCAATTAAAGACAATATAGAATGGAGGAACAAATACATGGCTCGTATAGCTGGTGTAGACTTACCAAGAGAGAAAAGAATCGAAATTGGTCTGACTTACATCTACGGTATCGGTAGAGTAAGCGCAACAAAGATCCTGGAAGCTGCTAATGTCAATCCGGACACTCGTGTTAGAGATCTGACAGATGAAGAGGTTTCCAGAATCCGTGACGTAATGGATGAAAATTATACAGTAGAGGGTGACCTTCGTCGTGAGATCGCACTGAACATCAAGAGACTTCAGGAGATCGGCTGCTACAGAGGTATCCGTCATCGTAAGGGTCTTCCGGTTCGTGGACAGAAGACAAAGACAAATGCCAGAACTCGTAAGGGTCCGAAGAAGACTGTAGCTAACAAGAAGAAATAATTGATTGATTAATAGGAAGAAAGTAGGTTAGTTTATCATGGCTAAAAAAGTTGCGAAAAAAGTGACAAAAAAGCGCGTTAAGAAAAACGTTGAACGCGGACAGGCACATATCCAGGCATCCTTCAATAACACTATCGTTACTCTGACTGATGCAGCTGGTAACGCTTTATCATGGGCAAGTGCTGGTGGTCTTGGATTTAAAGGTTCAAGGAAATCTACTCCCTATGCAGCACAGATGGCAGCAGAGACTGCTACTAAGGCAGCACTGGTTCATGGTCTGAAGGCTGTTGATGTATTCGTAAAAGGTCCTGGTTCAGGACGTGAGGCAGCAATCCGTGCGCTGAGCGCAAACGGACTGGATGTTATCAGCATCACTGATGTTACACCGGTTCCGCACAATGGTTGTCGCCCGCCGAAGCGCAGAAGAGTCTAATTAGGAGGTAAGAGAAGATGGCAGTAGATAGAACTCCGGTCCTGAAAAGATGCAGATCTCTTGGTCTGGATCCGGTTTATCTTGGAATTGATAAGAAGTCTAACAGAGAGCTCAAGAGAGCAAACCGTAAGATGAGTGAGTACGGTTTACAGCTCCGCGAGAAACAGAAAGCAAAATTCATTTACGGTGTGCTTGAGAAGCCGTTCCGTAACTACTACAAAAAGGCTGAGAGAATGCCGGGTATGACAGGTCCGAACCTGATGATCCTTCTGGAGAGCAGACTGGACAACGTTATTTTCAGACTTGGCTTCGCTAGAACTCGTAAAGAGGCTAGACAGATCGTAGATCACAAGCATGTACTCGTAAACGGTAAGCAGGTAAACATTCCGTCTTACCTTGTTAAGGCTGGTGACAGCATCGAGATCAAAGAGTCTGTAAAGAGCTGCACAAGATACAAAGAGGTTGTAGAGACCACAGCAGGCAGACTGGTTCCGGAATGGCTGGATGCAGATCTTGAGAACCTGAAGGGTACTGTTAAGGAACTCCCGAACAGAGAAGCTATCGACGTTCCGGTCGATGAGATGCTTATCGTCGAGCTGTATTCTAAATAAACCCTAGCGCCCGCATAGCGGGTGCTGCCAGGCATAAAAATCAGTCAAACCCAGAAGGAGGGGCTTCATAGTGTTCGATTTTAATAAACCGAGAATTGAGTTAGCAGAGATTTCGGAAGATAAGAAGTACGGAAGATTTGTAGTGGAGCCGCTGGAGAGAGGCTATGGTACAACGCTTGGCAACTCTCTTCGCAGAATCATGCTTTCATCTTTACCTGGTGCAGCAGTCAGCAGAGTAAAAATTGATGGCGTGCTTCATGAATTCAGTTCCATCCCTGGTGTAAAAGAGGATGTCAGTGAGATCATCATGAACCTGAAATCTCTCGCGATCCGTGTCGACAGTGAGGATGACGAGCCGAAGACAGCATTCATCGAGTATGCTGGTGAGGGCGTTGTTACAGCTGCTGATATCAAGACGAGTGAAGATGTTGAGATCATCAACAAAGATCAGGTGATCGCTACGCTCAGCGGCGGTCCTGACAGCAAACTCTTCATGGAGATCGTGATCACCAAGGGCAGAGGATATATCAGTGCAGATGAGGGTAAGAGCCCGGATATGCCGATCGGTGAGATCGCAGTAGATTCCATCTACACTCCGGTAGAGCGTGTCAACATGACGGTCGAGAATACCCGTGTTGCTCAGGCTACTGACTTCGACAAGCTGACACTTGATGTATACACCAACGGAACTCTGGAACCGTCCGAAGCAGTGAGCCTTGCTGCAAAGGTACTCAGTGAGCATCTGAATCTGTTTATCGATCTTTCTGAGAGTGCTAAATCCTTAGAGATTATGACCGTTCAGGAGAATGATGATACAGAAAAGGTTCTGGAGATGAGTATTGATGAGCTCGAGCTTTCAGTTCGTTCTTACAACTGTCTGAAGAGAGCAGGTATCAATACCGTTGCAGAGCTTTGCAACCGTACTCCGGAGGATATGATGAAGGTTCGTAACCTTGGTCGCAAGTCCCTCGAGGAAGTACTTGCAAAACTGAAAGAGCTTGGACTTTCTTTAAATCCGAGTGAAGAAGTTTAATCCGCAGAATATCTGATTCTGCAGCAGATAAAAATAGAATAGGCACGGGGAGTAAGCCCGAAGAGCGTTCCCGCGTGCTCCATAAATGGAGGAAGAAAAAATGGCAAAGTACAGAAAACTCAGCAGAACTTCTGATCAGAGAAAGGCTCTGATCCGTGGACAGGTTACCGCACTTCTGCAGCACGGCAAGATCGTTACCACCGAGGCAAAGGCAAAAGAGATCCGTAAGGTTGCTGAGGGTCTTATTGCATTAGCAGTTCGCGAGAAGGACAACTATGAGACAGTTACCGTAACTGCAAAGGTTGCTCGCAAGGACAAAGATGGTAAGAGAGTGAAGGAAGTTGTAGACGGAAAGAAAGTTACCGTTTATGATGAAGTTCAGAAGGAGATCAAGAAGGATCAGCCGAGCAGACTTCACGCTAGAAGACAGATGAACAAAGTGCTTTACGCTGTTACTGAGGTTCCGGCAGAGGGCGCTGGCAAGAAGAAGAACACCAAGGAAGTTGATCTTGCTACAAAGCTGTTCGAAGAGTATGCACCGAAGTATGCAGACCGTAACGGTGGTTACACCAGAATCGTTAAGATCGGTCTTCGTAAGGGTGATGCAGCAATGCAGGTTCTCTTAGAGCTGGTTTAATTCATTCATATGCTGTTTAGAAATCCCGCATCCGATAGGATGCGGGATTTTTTTTGCCAAGCATGCAAAGTGAACGTCCGGTGGACGTTCGTTTGCTTATGACAACATTCTTTTGCTTTCAAATATAGAAATCTGTGATATTATAAAATTAGTTGTCAGAAAATATATTTTGGGGGAAAACAAGATGGAAAGGAAACGAATGGAACAATCGCAGAGCCGGAGACGACCCTGCATCGGTCTGCTTGTCTGTCTGCTGGCATTTCTGCTGGTCATGCCGGCAGCTGCAGCGACAGGAGTGCATGTCGATACTCACACATCGGATGAGATCATCAATTATATCCGGGCAAACGGCGCAACGCTCAGTGATCCGATCGCATTCGCGGAGGAGCCTTCGGTCACAGTCCCGTACTCAGCGGGAGCACTGACTGCAGAGACACAGAATTCAGCTGTGAGTATGCTGAATCAGGTCCGCTACATTGCCGGACTTCCGAGCAATATTGTTGTTTACGATGAATACAGCAGGAAATGTCAGGCAGGATCTCTGGTCAATGCGGTGAATAAAGATCTGTCTCATACTCCGACAAAGCCGGAGGATATGGACAATGAGTTATACCAGCTTGGATACAAGGGTGCAGGTTCCTCGAACATCGGTGCAGGATATTGGAATCTGAATCAGGACATTGTACACGGCTGGATGGCAGACAAGGGCGCTTATAATCTGAATACGCTCGGCCACAGAAGATGGATCCTGAATCCCGAAATGAAGAGAGCGGTTTTGGATTTGTAAATGGATATTCTTCGATGTACGCCCATGACGATTCAGGAACCGGCACGCAGACCGGTGTGGTATGGCCGGCACAGACGATGCCGCTGGAGTATTTCAGAGCAGATTATCCGTGGTCTTATTCTTATGGTGAAGAGCTGACGGAGGCAGCCATTTCCGTATCTCTGGAACGTGAATCTGACGGAAAAAAATGGAACTTTTCCACAGCGTCCTCAGATGGCTTCTTTACGGTGAATAATGACTGGTATGGACAGTCGGGTTGTGTTATTTTCCGTCCGGACGGTATTACAGAATTTGCGTCAGATGATGTTTTTCATGTCCTGATCCGTAATGGTGGATCTGTGCTTGCTCAGTATGATGTCAGCTTTTTCTCATTGAATCCGGTATCAGGATTTACACTGTCAAAGAGCAGTCTGTCCTTTGAGCATGTGGGAGACAGTGGAGAATTGGATATCGTCCAGATCCAGCCGTCCAATGCATCCACAGAGTTTATCTGGACCAGTTCTGATGAATCGGTCGCAAAGGCAGCGCAGGTCTACACAGGAAATTCCAGTTATGTGGAGATCACTGCAGTCGGAGTGGGCAGAGCAGAGATCACAGCTACTTCGACGAACGGAAGAGTGCAGGAAGTCTGCGAAATCAACGTTCATGATTATCGCGAGGTCGGTCTGAATGCAGATAAGACACAGATGGAGTATACCTGTCCGGACTGTGGAGAATCCCGCTATAAGTCGGCGATTACTTCTATCAAATATGTATTCTGGGCACTCGGAACAAGCAATCACTATTCCACGGCATTAAGTCCTGCACCGGAAGTTGGAAAAAATTTAAAAGTCTGGCCCGAGGTTTTACCGGAAAATCATGAGGACAGTATCGAGGTGACGGTCGACCGTCCGGATATTGTAACCTTTACTACAAGAGACAACAGAATCTTCACCGGCATTCCGCAGCACGCGGGAACAGTCAGAATTACGGTATCCTCAAAGATGAATCCGGAAGTGAAGAAGACTTATACTGTGAATATCACAGGACCGCTTGAGGCAGATTCTCTGACAGCGGATACAGCAGCAGAGAACGGAGCTGTCTGCGGTGTTCCGGTAACCCTGAGTCTGCAGGCAGCGGGAGGAAAGGAGCCGTATTCGATCACTTACTCCGCTGAAAAGGTCGGGGGTGAAGCGGAGATCATTGCAGCAGCTTCCGACAGCATGCAGGCAGTATGGATGCCTTCGTCAGAGGGAAGCTACACACTGCGTGCAAAGATCACTGACGCAGAGGGAAACAGTATTGAGAAGACCGTAGAAAACTATACTGTCAGAAAGGCAGCGGTAGCTCAGAGTACAGCTGCACCGGCTGCATTTGCCGATCCGAACATTAAACTGGTCTATGGAGAGGCATTGAGCAGCTGTCCACTGAACAGTGATAAGGCAGTATTTGTCGGTGAAGCAGGAGAAACGGTAGAGGGAACACTCTCCTGGGAGAATGCAGAGCTTCTTCCACAGGCAGGAACACAGAAGGTTTCCTGGATATTTGTTCCGAAGAATGAGGCAGCATACGAACGCTGCAGTGGAACGCTGACGCTTGAGGTGCAGAAAGCATCGCCTGATATCAGTGCATATGTGGAAAGACTGACGACAGACCGCTATGATCCGGAACGTGTACTTGGAGATGAGCAGATCCTTGGAACTGCACAGATCACATATAATGGGGAAAAGAGAGCAGTCAGCGGTACCTTTTTATGGAAGGAAGAGGATAAGGTTCCGCAGGCGGGTACACAAAGCTGCGCAGTACGGTTCCTTCCGGAAGACAGTCAGAATATTTCTGAAGCTTCCACAGAAGTAGAACTGACGATTCAGAAAGCCATTCCTGCACGACATGAGGGAGAGGCAGCGGAAATAAGAACACTTACTTACGGAGATACTCTTTCAGAGCATAGCGCTGAGGTATTTTCCTTATATGAGAAAGAGACCTCTGCAAAGGTGCTTCGAGGATCCTATAAATGGAAGAAAGCAGACACGATTCCGAAGGTGAGCGACAGCAGAAGCACAGCCTACACCGTGATCTTTACCCCGGAGGATGCGAATTATGAACCTTACAGAGAAGCAGTTTATGTAGAAGTAAACAGAGCAGAGATCGCAGCACGCCCGGCAGAGGAGATCACACTTCCGTATGAGGCAGTGACTGCAGAAGCATGCACCCTTCCTGAGGGGTGGAGCCTGAGTGAGGCGGATGCCAAAAAGGCATTGACTGTTGGAAATGCAGTCAGCGTGACTGCATATTATAAAGATCAGGAGAATTATAAGAATCCCACACAAATCATTGAGATCACAAGACAGCCGTGTGAACACCCATCCACAGAAAAGCGCACGGTACTTGAGCCGACCTGTGTAGACGAAGGAGTGGAAAAGACCTTCTGTACTGTCTGTGAAGCAGAACTGGGTGAGAAAAATATCGATGCACTCGGTCACCGTGCAGTGACAGATGCTGCCGTAGCAGCGACCTGTACAGAGAGCGGACTGACCGAGGGAAGCCACTGTGAAGTCTGCAGCGAGATCCTGACCGCACAGGAAGAGATCCCGGCGCTCGGACATCGTGCAGTGACAGATGCAGCGGCAGCAGCGACTTGTACTGCAATCGGATTGACCGAGGGAAGCCACTGTGAAGTCTGCAATGAGACCTTGACTGCACAGAAAGAGATTCCGGCACTCGGACACCGTGCAGTGACAGATGCAGCAGTAGCAGCGACCTGTACGGAGAGCGGACTGACAGAGGGAAGCCACTGTGAGGTCTGCAGCGAGACCCTGACTGCACAGGAAGAGATCCCGGCACTCGGACATCGTGTGGTGACAGATGCAGGAGCAGCGGCAACCTGCACCGAGAGCGGACTGACGGATGGAAGCCACTGTGAGGTCTGCAATGAGATCCTGACCGTACAGGAAGAGATCCCGGCAGGACATAAGATCGTGACAGATGAGGCAGTGGCAGCAACCTGCAAGACAGACGGACTGACAGAGGGAAGTCACTGTGAGGTCTGCGGTGAAATTCTGGTGGAGCAGAAGACGATCGCCGCATTTGGGCATACCGAAGTGAAGGATCAGGCAGCGGATGCAACCTGTACGACTGAGGGAGTGACAGAGGGAAGTCACTGCGAAACCTGCAATGAGATTCTGACTGCACAGAAGAAGATCCCGGCACTCGGTCACAATTATCCGGAATACAGCAGAATGGATGACAAAATGCATTCCCGCACATGCGACCGCTGTGGAAATACGGAGAAGCAGGTACACCGCTGGGATAGCGGAAAAATCACCAAAGAGGCAACCGTCACAGCAGAAGGTGTGAAAAACTTCCGGTGTGAGATCTGTGGAGCTGAAAAGACAGAAAAAATCGCAAAAATAAAAGCTGAG
>JAUNAF010000021.1 GCA_030527715.1 Eubacteriales bacterium | reverse complement strand
ACCACAGGTGTGGTGTGGAGCAAAAGTGTGCAACTTGTTATTGCAATTTTGGATAAGAAAAAGGAAAAGAACTGTCGCGAAATAATCGGAAACCGGTTAGAAGAGCGGCAGTTTTTTTGATAATAGAATGTTTGCAGAGCGCATTCGATCGTAGTTTTAACAGAAGATCATATTTCGCAAGTCAGGTGTTCATAAAAAGTATGAAAAAAAGTTTCACAAAATCCTACTAAAATGATTGACATTATAGCTTTAAAGTACTATGATACTTTTAAACTTATAAAGCATATGAAAATAGTAGGCAATAGAAAGGGGAACACATGGGAAAATATGTACTGAGAAGAGTCGGAATCTCCTGCATCACGGTTCTGACCATTATCGTCATTTTATTCTGCTTATTAAAGCTGATGCCGGGCTCCCCTTTTAACAATGAGAGACTGACTGCGGAGCAGCAGGAAGTGCTGATCTCCAAGTACGGACTGGATGAGCCGCTGCCAAAGCAGATCGTCACTTATGTCAAAAATATGCTGACAGGCGATTTTGGAGTTTCCTATGCGATTCAGCAGAACTATCCGGTCGCAAAAATGATCGCAAACCGTTATCCGATCACGATCCGCATCGGACTGCAGGCTTATTTCCTTGGGATCATCCTCGGACTGCTTCTTGGAATTGCGGCAGCGCTTCACCATAATGGTCCGGTTGATACGGTCACGACCGTGCTTGCGATGCTCGGAAACAGTATTCCATCGCATGTACTTGCACTCGGATTCGTTTATTTCCTGGCATATAAGGCAAGACTGTTTCCGCTGACCTTCAGTTCCAATGACGTCTTCCGCTCGACGATTCTGCCGACACTGGCATTGTCCATCGGACCGATGGCGATGACCGCCCGATTTACCAGAAATGAAATGATCGAGGTGATGGATTCAGAGTACATCCTTCTGGCAGAGACCAAGGGTCTCGGAAGACTGAGGATCGTAGGAATCCATGGATTGAAAAATACACTTGTTTCACTGATCACAACACTCGGACCGATGGTCATGATGCTTCTGACAGGAAGTACCGTCGCAGAAGAGATCTTTGCAATACCGGGCATCGGATCCCTGTTTATCAATGCAATACAGACCAACGATTACAACGTGGTCATTTCGCTGGCATTTATTTTCAGTGTAATGTATATCGGCATTATTTTACTGATCGATATTCTTTATGGAATCATTGATCCGAGAATCCGACTGGCGGGAGGTCACAGAGAATCATGAGTACTTCGAAATTTGCTTTCGCCGGGAGACGAAGCCTTGCACAGGAAGAGACGGCGCAGCCGGTTTCTTCCATAAAAGAAACACTGGTCATTTTTTCAAAAAACAAAGGAGCAGTCGCTGCAGCAGTCATCATACTGGTTCTTGTGATACTCGCGGTGATCGGTCCTCATCTGAATCAGTACACATACGACTATGTGCAGATCGATCGACAGAATTTACCGCCCAGGATTCCGGGACTTGAGAAACTCGGGATCTTCGACGGAACCCTGAAAGGGGTAAATATGTACGAAGCCAAGGGATGTCTGGAGGAGTATTACTGGTTTGGAACAGACAGTCTCGGAAGAGATCTGTTTACCAGACTCTGGCAGGGAACGAGAATATCGCTGATCGTAGCGGTGGTCAGTGCACTGCTGGACCTTCTGATCGGCGTGACTTACGGACTGATCTCCGGATATTACGGCGGCAGACTTGATCTGATCATGCAGAGAATCACAGAAGTGATCCACAGTATCCCGAGCCTGGTGGTCGTTTCCCTTTTGATCATAGTCATTCATCCGGGACTGTTTTCTATTATTCTGGCAATGACGATCTCCGGATGGATCGATATGAGCCGTCTGGTGCGTGCGAATACACTTCGCCTGAAGGCAAGTGAACATATTCTGGCTTCAAGAACACTTGGCACAAAGATACCGGTGATCCTGTTTCGGGAGATCTTTCCAAACCTTCTGAATTCAGTGATCGTTATGGCGATGATGTCCATCCCGACAGCTATTTTTACAGAATCATTTCTGTCTTTTGTCGGACTGGGAATCCCTGCACCGCAGGCCTCCCTGGGATCACTGATCAATGACGGATACGGAAAAATGACGATATATCCTTATCAGGCAGCGATACCGGTGGTCGTATTTGCACTTCTGATGATCTCCCTGAATCTTGCTGGGGACGGTCTGAGGGACGCACTTGATCCAAAACAGAAACGGATGTAAGGAGAATCAGCTATGAAAACAGAAGAGCAGCATCCGGTAGAAACTGTGCTGGAAGTAAAAAATCTGAATCTGTCATTTCAGACGACCGCAGGAAGCCTGAATGCAGTCAGAGGTGTCAGCTTTTCTCTTCACAGAGGAGAGACACTGGCAATCGTCGGAGAATCCGGCTCCGGAAAATCTGTGACGGTGAAATCCATCATGGGAATCCGAAGCGCGAATGAAAAAGTAAATTCCGGTGAGATCCTCTATACTTATACGGAAGACGGACAGAGCAGGACCGTGGATCTTCTGAAGCTTTCCAGGAAAGAGATCATTCGAAGATTCAACGGAAAACATCTGGCGATGGTATTTCAGGATCCGATGACAGCCTTAAATCCACTGCTTTCGATAGGAAAACAGCTGACGGAGGGCATGAGAAAACATCGAAAATATACAAAAGAAGAGGCGTGGAAGAAGGGAACGGAACTTCTGGATGAGGTAGGCATACCGAATCCGGAGCGAGTGATGAAATGTTATCCGCATCAGCTGTCCGGAGGAATGCGCCAGAGAGTGGTGATCGCGATCGCGATCAGCTGTGATCCGGAGATTCTGATCTGTGACGAACCGACCACGGCATTGGATGTGACGATACAGGCGAAGATCCTGGAACTTCTGCAGGAAATGCAGAAAAAGAGAAATATTTCGCTGATCTATATCACGCACGATCTGGGTGTGGTAGCTAAAGTGGCGGACAGTGTTTCTGTAATGTATGCGGGACGCATCGTGGAGAAGGGGACTGCATCAGAGATCTTCTTCGAGCCGCATCACCCGTACACCTGGGGACTGCTGCTGGCAATGCCGGATCTGCATACCACTGAGGAGCGTCTGTATGCGATTCCTGGTACCCCTCCGAATCTGATCAGAGCACAGAAGGGCGACGCATTTGCACCGAGAAATGCCTATGCGTTGAATATAGATTTTGAAGAGGAGCCGCCGGTGACCAGACTTTCAGACACTCACGAAGTGGCTTCCTGGCTGGAACATCCGGAGGCACCCAAAGTATTGATGCCGGATGCTCTGGCAAAAAGAATTGCGAGAATGCTGCAGGAGGGAGCTTAAGTGAAAACAGAAGAAAACATCGTTCTGGAAGTGGAAGGTCTGAAACAGTACTTTCCGCTGGATCGAAAGGATGTTGTCCGTGCAGTGGACGGCGTAAGCTTCCGGATCCGCAAGGGAACCACCTTTGGACTGGTCGGAGAATCTGGATCAGGAAAGTCCACGATCGGCAGATCTATTATCAGGCTCTATGATCCTACAGAAGGAACGATTCGATTAAACGGCAAAGAAATATCCGGAAAGCTCACAAAGGAAAAGAAAAGTTACCTGACCCATCACATGCAGATGATTTTTCAGGATCCGATGTCAAGTCTGAATCCGAGAAAGAAAGTGATCGACATCGTCGCGGAAGGGCTGGATGCGAATCATCTTTACAGCTCAAAAAAGGAGCGCGAAGAAAAAGTCTACCGGATGCTGGAAAGGGTCGGACTGAACAAAGAGCAGGCAAACCGTTATCCGCATATGTTCTCCGGAGGACAGAGACAGCGCATCGGTATCGCCCGCGCGATGATCATGGAACCGGATCTGATCATAGCAGATGAGTGTATTTCCGCTCTGGATGTTTCGATTCAGGCGCAGGTGATCAATATCATGAAGGAACTGCAGGAAGAACAGGGGCTGACCTATCTCTTTATTGCGCATGACCTTGCAATGGTGAAATATATCTCCGACGAGATAGGCGTAATGCACAGAGGACATTTTGTGGAGATGGGAACCAGAGAAGAGATCTTTCAGAATCCGGTACATCCTTATACGAAATCTCTTTTATCTGCGATTCCGGAACCGAATCCGAAGACAGAACCTTCGAGAAAATCTCTGTCTTACGATATGAGGCGCGAAGGAATCGATTATACCAGAGGAAGCAGGCACTGGATCACAGACAGCCATATGGTGCTTGCGACAGAGGAGGAATTCAAAAAATGGACATGAAGCAGTCGTGGATCGATATGCACTGTGATACGCTTCTTCATACGCTCGGGGATGACGGCAGTATTCTTTATGACGGAAACGGCATGCAGAGTATTCGACAGATGAAAGATGCCGGACAGCTGGCACAGTTTTTCGCAGTGTTTTTTCCGCCGAGAAAGGATGAGAGATTTTTCAGAGATCCCAAGGCTCCTCAAGGAGCACTGTTATCCGATGAGGAATTTTACCAGAGTCTGAAAAATCAGCTTTTGCAGGGTGTCAGAAAACATAAAGATGTGATCGCAATGGCAAAGAATGCCGCAGAGATCCTGGAAAATGAGAAACAGGGACGCATGTCAGCGGTTCTTACCATAGAGGACGGTCGTCTGGTCAATGGGGAGATGAAGCGGCTGAAAAAGCTGCGTGAGGATGGTGTGACAGCCATCGCACTGACCTGGAATTATCCAAACTGTTTCGGATATCCGAATTCACCGGATCCGGAGAAAAGGAAGCTTGGCCTGACCGATTTCGGCAAGGAGGCAGTGGTCTGTATGCAGGAGCTGGGAATTCTGGTGGATGTCTCACATCTGTCTGACGGAGGATTCTATGATGTGGCAGAACTCTCGAAGAGACCGTTTATCGCATCACATTCAAACTGCAGGGCACTTTCCCCGCATCTGAGAAATCTGACAGATGAGATGATCAGGATACTCGCAGAGAAAGGCGGAGTTTCCGGATTGAATTTTGCACCGGAGTTTCTTACAGCGGATCTGCATAATCACAGCTCCAGAGCGGAAGATCTTGCAGCACATGTGCTTCATATGCTGAATGCGGGAGGAGAAGATGTGATCGCACTCGGAACTGATTTTGACGGTATTCGCGGTGAATTTGAGATCGGACATCCGCAGGAGATGGAACAGCTTTTTGCACTTCTGAAGAAGAAGGGCATCACCGAACGGCAGATGGATAAATTTGTCAGAGGAAATGTCCTGAGAGTATTAGAGGAACTGAATGAATAAGAATGATCCCCGCAGATTGCGCGGTTCAGAGATAACTAACAATGAGGAGGAAGTATTATGAAGAAACAGTTGATCGCACTTGGACTTGCAGCAGGAATTACCGCAGGTACTTTTTCCGGTATCTCAGCTGCCGATGAGGAGAATATCGCAGTACATCTTACTGCAGAGATCTCAACCATGGACACCAATCTGATTGCAACCGCAGAGAATATGATGATCGCATATCAGACAAATGAGGGTCTGTATACCTATGATGAGAACGGAACAGCGACTCTCGGAATGGCAGATTCGGTAGACATTTCTGAGGATGGACTGACCTATACCTTTATCATCCGCGATGCACAGTGGTCAGACGGTACCCCGGTGACAGCAAATGACTTTGAGTATTCCTGGAAGAGACTTGCAGATCCGGACACAGGTGCCACCTATGCATTCATGGTTGGAACCGCAGGCATCAAAAATGCAGCAGCCGTAACCAGCGGTGAGGCAGAAGTTGATACACTCGGAGTAGAAGCAGTGGATGACAAGACTCTGGTAGTAGAACTGGACAAGCCGGTTCCGTATCTTCCTTCTCTTCTGATCGGACCGTACTTTATGCCGATCAATCAGGAATTCTGCGAGGCACAGGGAGATCAGTACGGACTTACCAAGGATAATATCTTATCCAACGGACCGTTCCAGCTGACAGACTGGGAGCCGGGTTCTCTGGAAGTGACTGTTTCCAAAAACCCGAACTACTATGGTGCTGACAATGTACTGATCAATTCCATCACCTACAAGACCATCACAGACAGCCAGCAGGCGATCATGGCATGGGAGACCGGTGATCTCGACGAGATCAATATCACCGGCGACAATGTGCTCCTGTACAAGGACAACGAGGCATTCTCCGCACGTGAGACTCCGATGCTCTGGTACATCGCAGCAAATACAGCAGTTGAAGGACTTGAGAACGCAAACTTAAGACTGGCACTGGCACTTGCATATGACAAGGATGCGATCGTAAACAATATTCTTCAGAATGATTCTGTTCCGGCAAACTTTGCAGTTCCGACCAAATTTGCGAAGAATGCAGACGGCGTAACCTTCCGTGAGACAGCAGATGCAACTTATCTTGCGTCTGACAAAGAGGCAGCAAAAGAGTATTTTGCAAAGGCAGTAGAAGAGCTTGGAAAGAGCGAATTTACCTTTGAGCTTCTGTACGATGATGCAGACGACACCAAGAATATTGCACAGTTTATCCAGTCTGAGATCCAGACCACACTTCCGGGTGTCACCATCAATCTTCAGGTTCAGCCGAAAAAGCAGAGAACTGAGCTGATGAACAACAAAGAGTTTGAACTTGGTCTTACCAGATGGGGAGCAGATTACCAGGATGCAACCACTTTCCTGAATCTGTGGACTTCAGACAGCGCATACAACTACGGAAGCTGGTCCAATGCAGACTACGATGCACTGATGGCTCAGGTAAACGGTGAGTTTGCAGCTGACAATGAGGCTCGTGTAAATGCAATGGTAGAGGCTGAGTCTATCGTAATGAGCGAGGCAGGAATTCTGCCGGTCTACCAGACAACCACCACTTATCTCACAAATCCGAAATATGTAGTTCCGGTCAATGAGAAAGGTCAGAATATCTGGAAGCATGCAAAACTTGCATAAGTGATGAAAATGCGGTGAGAGCGTTCTTGCCGCATTTTTTCACAGGGAGGACAGGAAATCATGGCGTATACATATCTTGAGACTGCGGAAGCAGCCATGCGTTTTATCAACACAAGAAAAAGACAGGGATCGAAGGGCATTTATTTCACACTGGAAGATGTGCAGGCAGGTCCAAAGCAGTATTATGATGAGATCTGTCTGTATGCCGGAGCATCAGGAGTTCTGTGCTATCTGCTCGGACTCTACAATGCCACGGAGAAGGCAGAGTATCTGAGTGAGGCAGAGGAGATCGCAGAGTATCTGCAGTACCGCTGGGAAAACAGACAGGAACTGAAAAGAAATTTCTCCAAATATGCATTTTCGAGCGGATGGAGCGGCGCAGGTTTTGCACTGCTCAACCTGTACCAGGCAACCGGAAAAGAGGAGTATGCAGATACGGTACGCTCGATCCTGGATCAGGCGGTCAGTGATGTGCGTCTGGAAGCTGCGCAGGACGAGAACGAGAGTACCTTTGTCCTCTGGTCCACTTTCCAGGGAATCGTCGGAAATGCAGGCACGATTCTGTTTTTCTTAAAGGCAGCGAAGGTACTGAAGGAGGATCGTTTCCGTGAGTTTGCGGTTGAGGCAGGCACAGCGTTCCTGAATCAGGGACGCGACATGGGAGACGGAAAGATCGTATATCAGGGTGTGGATCCGGTATATTTCGGTGCTGCGAAGAATTATGTGGATCCGAACTATCCGATGGGTACGGCAGGTATTTCCTATATGCTGCTGCGTCTGTATGAGGAGAGTCAGGATGAGCGTTTCCTGAAAGCGGTACAGAGCGTGACAGAATACATGGATTCTGTGGCAGTAAAGATATCTCCTGCAGGAAAGCTGCTTCCGCACGGACTTCCGGATCGAGGAAACTTGTTTTATCTGGGATACTGCCATGGTCCGGCAGGTACCAACCGTTTCTACTATAAGCTCTATGAGATGACGAAGGAGTCGAAATATCTGGAGGCGATCCATCAGCTGACCAGGGGACTGGAGTCCATGGGAGCGCCGGCAAAGCGCAGTGAGGGCTACTGGAATGTCGAAAATATCTGCTGCGGCACGGCCGGAATCCTGAATATGTATGCCGGTCTCTGGGCAGGGCTGAAAGAGGAGCATTATCTGGAGAAGGCAGAGGAATGCGGAAAGATCCTTCTGGAAGATGCGGTCTATGAGGAGACGGAAGACGGACTGACGGCAAAGTGGACATTTGCTCTGAATCGAATCGCACCGACAGAGCTCTGTTCTCCGATCGGCTTCCTGGACGGGGCAGCAGGCATCGGTGCAATGCTGCTGCAGCTGCACAGTATAGAGCAGGGAAATTTCCATGCACTGCGTGCCGTGGACGATCCGTTCCCGGAGAAGGCATGAAAATCGGTTATTGACATCGAAAAAAAATAAGAATATAATGCAGAAAAAGCAAAGGCGCTTTGAACGGTAAGGTTCAAAGCGCCTTTTTCGCGTTAAAAAACAGATCAGGAGGTACCTATGAGACTGCATTTTACAAAGATGGAAGGCCTTGGAAATGACTACGTGTATGTAAACTGTCTGAAGGAAAAAGCAGATGACCCAGGAGAACTGGCGATCCGTGTCAGTGACAGACATTTTGGTATCGGATCAGATGGACTGATTCTGATTAAAGACTCAAAAATCGCGGATTTTACGATGGAGATGTACAATGCTGACGGATCGAGAAGCGAGATGTGCGGCAACGGCATCCGATGTGTCGGAAAGTATGTCTACGATCACGGGCTGACAGACAAGACCGATATTTCCGTCGAGACACTGGCGGGAATCAAATATCTGCATTTTGTGCTGGAGAAAAAGGATGAAACGGATCGGGGAACGGTACGGCTCGTGGAAGTCAACATGGGTGCACCGATCCTGAAGCCGGAGCTGGTTCCGGTGGATCTGAACGAACTGAAGAAGGCCGGAACAGAAGAGGCAGACGGGAAAGCGTTTGATCAGATGATCTGTGATTATCCGGTAAAGATCGCAGGAGGGGATTACCGCATCACCTGCGTATCCATGGGAAATCCGCACTGTGTCAGCTTTGTGGAGGATGTGGATCATTTCCCGATCGATGAGGTCGGCAGGGTCTTTGAGTCACATCCGATCTTTCCGAGACGTGTCAATGCAGAGTTTGTGGAAGTGGTGAGCAGGAATTATCTGAAGATGCGGGTCTATGAGCGGGGAACCGGAGAAACCTTCGCCTGCGGTACCGGAACCTGTGCAACCGTGGTTGCAGCGATCCTGAATGGTGTGACGGAAGATGAGGTGACCGTAAAGCTTCTGGGTGGAGAGCTGATCATCCGCTGGGACAGAGAGAAGAATGTGATCTTCATGACCGGACCGGCAAAGACCGTATTTGAAGGCAGCATTGAGATTTAACATCAGAAAAAGAAAGAGAGATATCACTATGGCAAGAGCAAATCAGAACTATTTGAAGTTACCGGGCAGTTACCTGTTTTCCACGATCGGCAAGAAGGTGAATGCCTATCAGAAAGCACATCCGGAGGCAGAGATCATCCGGCTCGGCATCGGAGATGTGACGCTGCCGCTCGCACCGGCGATCATCGATGCACTGCACGGGGCTGTTTCTGAGATGGGAGTGCAGGAGACCTTTCGAGGCTATGCTCCGGATCTTGGCTACGAATTCCTGCGTTCAGCGATAGCAGAACAGGATTATCGGACACGGGGAGTGGAGATCGCACTGGATGAGATCTTTATCAGTGACGGTGCAAAATGTGATTCCGGAAATATTCAGGAGATTTTTGCAGAGGACAGTAAGATCGCAGTCTGCGATCCGGTCTATCCGGTATATGTAGATTCCAATGTCATGGCAGGACGTACCGGAAGCTATGATGCAGGCAGCGGTTTATGGAGTGATGTCATTTATATGCCCTGCCGGGAGGAAAACGGATTTGCACCGGAATTCCCGGAAACTGTTCCGGATCTGATCTATCTGTGTTTCCCGAATAATCCGACCGGAGCCACGATCACGAAGGAACAGCTGCAGGGCTGGGTGGATTATGCAAATGAGCATCACTGTGTGATCCTGTACGATGCTGCCTACGAGGCTTATATCAGTGAGGAGGAGGTCCCGCACAGTATCTATGAGTGCGACGGAGCAAAGACCTGCGCGATCGAGCTGCGCAGCTTCTCAAAGAATGCCGGCTTTACCGGTACAAGACTCGGATTCACTGTGATACCGAAAGAACTGGTGACGGAGGACGGTGTCTGCCTGAACAGCCTGTGGGCGAGAAGACATGGCACGAAATACAACGGAGCACCTTACATTGTCCAGAGAGCCGGAGAAGCAGTATATTCCGCGGAGGGAAGAGCACAGACACAGGAGCAGATCGCCTATTATATGAAAAATGCGTCCTACATTTATACAGAACTGAGAAAAGCCGGTTTCTCAGTCTCCGGAGGCGTGAATGCACCGTATATCTGGCTGAAGACGCCAGATCAGATGAGTTCCTGGGAATTCTTCGACTATCTGCTGGAAAAGGTCCATATCGTGGGAACACCTGGCTCAGGGTTCGGACCGAGCGGAGAGGGATATTTCCGTCTGACAGCATTCAATACCTTTGAAAACACAAGGAATGCGATCGAACGAATGAAGCGTCTATAAATCGGCAAAGGAGCGAAAAGAGAGAAATGCAGAGAGTGGAGGAACACATCAGAGAGGAATGCGGTGTATTCGGGATCTGGGGAAACGGCAGTGAGGATGCAGCGCATACGATCTACCAGGGATTGCTGGCTCTCCAGCATCGGGGACAGGAGTCTGCGGGAATCGTTGTGTGTGATACGAAGGGACCGATCGGGAATATTACCTGCCGCAAAGAGATGGGTCTGGTCAGTGAGATCTTTCACAGGGAAAATCTTGAACAGCTGCACGGAAATATCGGCATCGGACATGTGCGCTATTCAACGACCGGAGGAAGCGAGAAAGCAAATGCACAGCCGATCGTACTGAACTATCTGAAGGGAACGCTGGCTCTGGCGCATAACGGAAATATTATCAATGCAGCAGAGCTGCGGGAAGAGCTGCAGCAGGATGGAGCAGTTTTCAACGGAACGTCGGATTCTGAGACGGTAGCTTATAAGATAGCAAAATGCAGGGTCAGATGCAGCTCGATCGAGGAGGCAGTCATAGAGACTGCCCGGCAGATCCGCGGAGGATATGCGCTGCTGATACTCAGCCCGAGAAAGCTGATCGCGGTGCGTGATCCGTTTGGGATCAAGCCGCTCTGTGTCGGAAAGCTGGGAGAGAGCTATCTGCTCGCCTCTGAGAGCTGTGCGATTGAGAGTGTCGGAGGAACGGTGCTTCGGGATGTGGAACCGGGAGAAGTACTTGCGATCACGAAGGAAGGAATGCAGGTGGTAGACCATCTGCAGGCGCCATGCAGAGCGCACTGCATTTTTGAATATATCTATTTTGCAAGAGTGGATTCGAGAATGGACGGGATCAGCGTATATGACGCGAGGATCCGTGGCGGTCGCGCACTTGCAAGACGGTATCCGGTGGAGGCTGATGTCGTGACAGGGGTGCCGGATTCCGGACTGGTGGCGGCTGTGGGCTACGCGAGGGAATCCGGGATCCCTTTTGAACTGGCATTTCATAAAAACAGCTATATCGGAAGAACCTTCATCAAGCCGACCCAGGAGGAACGTGTCAGCAGTGTACAGGCGAAACTGAATGTACTGGCCAGTGTTGTGCGGGGAAAACGTGTTGTTCTGATCGATGATTCGATCGTCCGCGGAACTACGATCGCCAATCTGATCCGTATGATGCGGAAAAGCGGTGCGAAGGAAGTCCATGTGCGGATCAGTTCACCCCCGTTTCTGTATCCCTGCTATTACGGCACGGATGTTCCGGATAATTCACAGCTGATCGCGAATCATCTCTCGACAGAAGAGATCTGCAGACAGATCGGTGCGGATTCTCTGGGATATATGAAGATCGAAGATTTTTCCTGCATGACGGGAGATCTCCCGCTGTGCAGAGCCTGCTTTGACAATCACTATCCGGTGAAATATCCGGAGACAACGGAAGGAACAGAAGAATGAAGAACAAGAGAGCAAGACTGACTTTAGAAGATGGATCAGAGTTCTGCGGCGTCAGCTTCGGAGCTGAGCGGACCGTGATCGTCGAGCTGGTCTTTAATACGTCAATGGTCGGATACCAGGAGATTCTGTCGGATCCGTCTTATACAGATCAGGCAGTGGTCATGACCTATCCGCTGATCGGCAATTATGGAATCAATGAGGAAGATTTTGAGTCAGTGAGCCCCTCGATATCGGGAATGGTTGTCAGAGATTACAATGATGAGCCTTCCAATTTCCGAAGCACACAGACACTGGATCAGGTGATGAAGCAGCATGGGATCGCAGGTATCTCCGGTGTGGACACCAGAAAGATCACCAGACATATCCGAAAATTCGGAAGCTGCAGGGCGATGATCACAGTGCTGACGGAAGAGGAGCTGTCCCTGTCTGAGGCAGTCGCAGAGATCAGTCGGACAGATCCGGATCCGAAGGTGGTGGCAAGGGTCAGTACGAAGGAGATCTATCATGCAGGAGATCCTGAGAAGGCAGTTTATCATGTGGTTGCCATTGACTGCGGAATGAAACAGAATATCGTGCGCATGCTCTGCAGAGAGGGCTGCGCTCTCACAGTCGTTCCATGGAATACCGATGCTGAAACAATCAGAAAGTTTTCACCGGACGGCATCTTTGTATCCAACGGCCCGGGCGATCCGACAGATGTCACAGAAACGATTGAGACCGTTCGTGCGCTGAAAGGACAGTTTCCGATCTTCGGCATCTGTCTCGGACATCAGATCATTTCCCTTGCCTATCATGCAAAGACATACAAGCTGAAATTCGGTCACAGAGGAGGAAATCATCCGGTAAAGAATCTGCTCAGCGGCAAGATCGAGATCACTTCGCAAAACCATTCCTATGCAGTTGATGAGGCATCGATACAGGGCACCGGTCTGGAGGTGACGCACAGAAATCTGCTGGACCAGACCGTGGAGGGAGTCCGCTGCAGGGAGGATCATGTATGCTCAGTGCAGTATCATCCGGAGAGTGCTCCGGGACCGCAGGACAGTGGATATCTGTTTGATGAGTTTCTGCAGATGATGTCAGACTTCAGGGAGGAGAGAAAACATGCCTAAACGTACGGATATACACAAAATACTGGTGATCGGTTCCGGACCGATCGTGATCGGACAGGCTGCAGAGTTTGACTATGCGGGAACACAGGCCTGCCTTGCTCTGCGTGAGGAAGGCTATGAAGTGATTTTATGTAATTCCAACCCAGCGACGATCATGACGGATGCATCGATCGCGGACAAGGTCTATATGGAACCGCTGACGCTGGAATTTATTGCAAAAATAATCCGAATGGAGAGGCCGGATGCCATTTTGCCGGGAATCGGCGGGCAGACCGGTCTTAATCTCGCAATGCAGCTTGAGAAGAAGGGGATTCTGAGAGAATGCGGGGTAGAACTGCTCGGAACGGACAGTGACAGTATTCAGAGAGCGGAAGATCGTGAGCTGTTTAAGGAACTCTGCATTGAGCTTGGCGAGCCGGTACTGCCGTCTGAGATCGCAGAGACCATGGAGGAAGGCGTCGCTGCAGCAGAAAGAATCGGCTATCCGGTGGTGGTGCGTCCGGCATTTACCCTGGGAGGTACCGGCGGAGGCTTTGTCGACAATGAGCAGGAGCTGCGTGAGATCCTGAAAAATGCGTTCGTATTATCGCCGGTGCACCAGGTGCTGATCGAGAAGAGTGTAAAGGGCTATAAGGAGATCGAATATGAGGTGATGCGCGATGCAAACGACACGGCGATCACCATCTGCAACATGGAAAACATGGACCCGGTGGGCATTCATACCGGAGACTCCATTGTGGTATGCCCGTCTCAGACACTCACGAACAAAGAGTATCAGATGCTGCGTGACAGTGCGCTGAAGATCATCCGCAGACTGAATATCAAGGGAGGATGCAACGTCCAGTTCGCACTGGATCCGAAGTCTTTTCACTATTATCTGATCGAAGTGAATCCGAGAGTCTCCCGATCCTCAGCCCTTGCCTCGAAGGCCAGCGGCTATCCAATCGCAAGAGTGTCCGCAAAGATCGCTGCGGGAATGCATCTGGATGAGATCGCGCTGGCAAATACTTTAGCTAGTTTTGAACCTGCGCTCGATTATGTAGTGACAAAAATGCCGCGTTTTCCGTTTGACAAATTCAGTGATGCGAATCAGACACTCGGAACACAGATGAAGGCGACCGGAGAGGTTATGAGTGTCGGAAGGACCTTTGAGGAGAGCCTGCTCAAGGCAGTACGTTCTCTGGAGACCGGAGTTTTTCATCTGCACCATGAGAAGTTTGATCAGATGGAGACAGAGGCGATCAGCTCCTATGTGCTGCAGGGAACCGATGATCGTATTTACGGACTGGCAGAGCTGATCCGCCGCCGGGTGCTGCTCTCAGAGATCGCACAGACGACCGGAATCGACCTGTTTTTCCTTCAGAAGATCGCAAAGATCACGCAGATGGAAGAGCGGCTGAAAGCACAGAAGGGGGATCCTGGCGTACTCTACGAGGCAAAGAGGATCGGATTTTCCGACCGTGAGATAGGAAAACTCTGGGATCATACCGCGCGGGAGATCTTTGAGCTGCGAAAAGAAAAAGGCATGTTTCCGGTGTACAAGATGATCGATACCTGTGCCTCTGAATTCGAGAGCTATATTCCTTACTTTTACTCGACCTACGAGGAAGAAAATGAGTCAGTCATTTCAGAACGCAGAAAGATCATCGTACTTGGCTCCGGTCCAATCCGTATCGGTCAGGGAGTGGAGTTTGACTATTCTACGGTCCACGCCGTTCAGACGATCAGAGATGCGGGCTATGAGGCGATCATTATCAACAACAATCCGGAAACCGTATCCACGGATTATACGACCTCGGACAAGCTCTATTTTGAGCCGCTCTGCGTGGAGGATGTCATGAATATCATCGAGATGGAGCAGCCGGAAGGCGTGATCGCCATTCTCGGAGGACAGACAGCCATCAACCTTGCGGAGCCGCTGATGGAGTACGGAGTGAAGATCATCGGAACAGACTGTGCGGCTATTGAGCGCGCGGAAAACAGGGATCTGTTTGAAAAGCTGCTGCTGGAGCTGGATATTCCGGAGCCGAGGGGACTGGCAGTCACAACGATCGAGGAAGGTGTCAGGGCAGCAGAAGAAATCGGTTATCCGGTTCTGGTGCGCCCGAGCTTTGTGCTGGGAGGACGCGCAATGCAGATCGTCTCGAAAGAGGCGGATCTGCGCCACTATCTGAAAACTGCGGTTGAGGTGGATGTGGATAAACCGGTCCTGGTAGACCGCTATATCAGAGGCAAGGAAGTCGAGGTCGATGCGATTTGTGACGGCAGAGATGTCTTTGTTCCGGGAATCATGGAACTGGTGGAGAGAACAGGTGTGCATTCCGGAGATTCCATCAGTGTCTATCCGCCGTTCAGCATCTCCGACAGGGTAAAGGGAACGATTCTGCGATATACGAAGAAGCTCGGACTCGGCATCGGGATCAGGGGACTGTTTAACATCCAGTTTATCGTGGATGAGAAGGAGAATGTGTACATCATTGAGGTGAATCCGCGTTCCTCGAGAACGGTGCCGTTTCTGTCAAAGGCGACAGGATACAGCCTCGCGGATATTGCGACTCTGGTGATCTTAGGCATCAGTCTGAAAGAACAGGGGATCATGGATCTCTATCCGGAGGAGAGAGACTGGTGGTATGTCAAGGTACCGGCCTTCTCATTCTCAAAACTGAAGGGCATGGATGCCTATCTGTCTCCGGAGATGAAATCGACCGGAGAGGCGATCGGCTATGATTCCACACTGCACAGAGCAATGTACAAGGCACTGACTGCATCGGGGATCCGTCTTCAGAACTACGGAACCGTGCTTGTCACACTGGCAGATGAGGACAAGGAGGAGGCACTGCCTCTGATCCGCCGGTTTTATCATATGGGATTCAACATCGAGGGCACGGTCGGTACCGCGGAATATCTGAAAGAACACGGTATCCGCACTCGAATCCGCAGAAAGCTGAGTGAGGGAAGCGAGGAGGTTCTGGAAGTACTTCGCTCAGGATATGTCAGCTATATGATCAACACCAGAGCCATTCTCTCCGGCGTACACTATGTGGATGGAGTGGCGATGCGACAGTGTGCGATGGAGAACAATGTGACGACCTTTACCTCGCTGGACACCGTCAAGGTCCTGCTGGATGTGCTTGAGGAACAGACAATACGAGTTTCAGAAATATTTAAAAATGGTATTGACAAATAAAAACGAGAGGCATATACTACGACACATGAAAAGCAAAGGCGCTTTGAACATTATGTTCAAGGCGCCTTTTTCTTTTACTCCGAAAACTATCCGGAGCTTTCCGGCAAATGCTCGAAAGTCCCATGCATGCAGATAGTTACGGTCAGAATAACAGGAAAAGGAGAACAAGAGTATGACGGTTGTTGAAAATTATGGAAGTCTGGTATTTAACGACAGAGTAATGAAAAACAAGCTTCCGAAAGATGTATATAAGGCACTCAGAAAGACCATCGATAATAATACACATCTGGATCTTGAGATCGCAAATGCCGTAGCAGTTGCCATGAAGGAATGGGCCGTTGATCATGGAGCCACCCACTATACTCACTGGTTTCAGCCTATGACCGGAACAACTGCAGAAAAGCATGACAGTTTTATTTCTCCGACCGGAGAGGGCGAGGTCATGATGGAGTTTTCCGGCAAAGAGCTGGTAAAGGGCGAGCCGGATGCATCGAGTTTCCCGTCCGGAGGCATCAGAGCAACGTTTGAGGCGAGAGGATATACCGCATGGGATCCGACTTCTCCGGCATTTATCAAGGATAAGACACTTTACATTCCGACCGCGTTCTGCTCCTACAGCGGAGAGGCGCTGGATAAAAAGACACCGCTTCTGAGATCCATGCAGGCACTGAATCAGTCAGCAGTCAGAGTACTGCAGAAGCTTGGACAGAAGGATGTCACCGGAATCACGACGACGGTCGGTCCGGAGCAGGAGTACTTCCTGATCGATAAAGAGGATTACAAAAAGCGCATGGATCTGATCTTTACCGGACGTACACTCCTCGGTGCAAGACCTCCGAAGGGACAGGAGATGGAGGACCACTATTTCGGTTCCCTGAAGCCGAGAGTGGCAGCATTCATGCATGATTTGGACGATGAGCTCTGGAAACTCGGAGTTCCGGCGAAGACAAAGCATAATGAGGTGGCACCCTGCCAGCATGAGCTCGCACCGGTATTTGACACCACCAACGTTGCAGTCGATCACAATCAGCTGACGATGGAGGTAATGAAAAAGGTTGCGGATAAGCATGGTTTTGTCTGCCTCCTGCATGAAAAGCCGTTTGAGGGAATCAACGGTTCCGGAAAGCATAATAACTGGTCGATGATCACGAATACCGGAGTGAATCTGCTGGATCCGGGAAAGACACCGGGAGAAAATGTTCAGTTCCTTGTTTTCCTGACCGCGGTGATCGAGGCAGTGGACAAATATGCAGATCTGATGAGACTGTCTGTGGCAAGTGCGGGAAATGATCACAGACTCGGAGCGAATGAGGCACCGCCGGCGATCATTTCGATCTTCCTCGGCGATGAGCTGACCGAGATCCTGCAGGCAATCGAGAAGGATGAGTTCTTTGAAAAGCACAGCAAGGTGCAGCTGGAGACCGGCGCAAAGGTACTTCCGCATTTCTTCAAGGATACGACAGACCGCAACCGTACTTCACCGTTTGCATTCACCGGAAACAAATTTGAGTTCCGTTCCCTGGGATCCTCACTTTCCGTATCCGGTCCGAACGTAGTGCTCAACACAGCAGTGGCAGATGCTCTGGACGATATCTACGGAAAGATCAGAGAGGTTCCGGAGGAAAAACTGGAAGAGGCGATCCATGAAGTCATCAAAGAGACGATCATCCGTCATAAGAGAGTGATCTTCAATGGAAACGGATATACCGATGAATGGGTAGCGGAAGCCGAGAAGAGAGGGCTTTACAATTACCGCTCCACCCCGGATGTCCTTCCGGTATTTCTTGAGAAGAAGAATATGGATCTGTTTACCGGCTACGGAGTATTCACAGAAAATGAGATCCGTTCCAGATACGAGATCCTGGTTGAGGAATATAACAAGACGCTTCATATTGAAGCAGGCACTCTGGTGGAAATGATCAATCATCAGTTCCTGCCGGCACTCGCAAAGACGATCCGCGGCTGTGTGGAGCTCGCAAACCAGAAAAAACTTCTCTCAGAGAAGCTTGTGGGTGAGGCTGAGCTGGCAGCGATCGCTTCTTTTACAGAGCAGCATGAGAAGCTCTATCGTCTGACGAAAACGCTGCAGGCAGATATTGAGAAAGCAGAAGAGACAGAGGATGAGCTTGACAAGGCACATTTCTATCAGGAGACGATCCTGAAGGATATGGAAGAGATCCGCAAAGTAGCCGATGAGGCTGAGGCAGCGATGCCGAAGGAAGAGATTCCGTATCCGACCTATGCAGACATGCTTTTTTATGTCTGATCATGCAATAAACTGACGCAATGGCGCGTTCCGGGAGGAAGGCGCTTCCTCCCGAACGTTCCACTGGTTTAGGAGGAGAAAATTATGAGCAATGATGTATTAAGTCTGGTAAATGAAGAACTTTTCGGGGTGTGGTTCCTGATCGGAGCGGCACTGGTATTCTGGATGCAGGCCGGATTTGCAATGGTTGAGGCAGGCTTTACAAGAGCAAAAAACTCAGGAAATATCATCATGAAGAATCTGATGGATTTCTGTATCGGAACAGTCGTTTTTGTCCCGCTTGGCTTTGGTCTTCTGTTTGGCGAGGATCTGCTTGGATTTATCGGCAAGCCGGGATTTGACATATTTACTTCCTATCAGGAGTTTGACTGGTCAAATTTTGTGTTCAACTTAGTGTTCTGTGCAACAACAGCCACGATCGTGTCAGGTGCGATGGCTGAGCGAACAAAGTTTTTATCCTACTGTATCTATTCCGCCGTTATTTCCGCACTGATCTATCCGATCGAAGCACACTGGATCTGGGGCGGCGGCTGGTTATCACAGCTTGGTTTTCATGATTTTGCAGGATCCTGCGCGATCCATATGGTAGGAGGTATCTCCGCACTGATCGGTGCAAAGATCCTTGGTCCGAGAATCGGTAAATTCGTCAGAGACAACAGCGGCAAGGTGACAAAAGTCAATGCATTTCCGGGACACAACCTTCCGCTCGGAGCACTTGGAGTATTTATTCTCTGGTTTGGCTGGTATGGATTCAACGGAGCAGCCGCAACGACTCTTCCGCAGCTTGGTTCCATCTTTGTGACGACGACGATCGCTCCGGCGGTTGCGACCGTTGCATGCATGATTTTCACCTGGGTGAAATACGGAAAACCGGATGTATCTATGTGTCTGAATGCGTCACTTGCAGGTCTGGTTGGCATTACCGCAGGCTGTGATGTGATGGATGTCAGAGGGGCAGTGATGGTAGGTATCGTATCAGGACTGCTGGTGGTATTCGGCGTATGGTTCCTGGATAATGTCCTTCATATCGATGATCCGGTCGGTGCAGTTGCAGTACATTGTCTCAATGGTATCTGGGGAACTTTTGCAGTAGGTCTTTTTGCAACAACTGCGGCTCCGGGATCAGAACTGACAGGTCTGTTTTACGGCGGAGGATTTCAGCTTCTCGGTCTGCAGTGTCTCGGAATCCTGACCGTTGGGTTGTGGGCAGCGGCAATGATCACGATCACCTTCCTTGTGATCAGAGCAACTGTTGGAATCAGAGTGACAGAGGAAGAAGAAGTCTCCGGACTCGACGCGACAGAGCATGGACTTCCGAGTGCCTACGCTGGTTTCAGTATCATGGATGTGGCAAACACGATGACAATGGAAGTGAACGAGTATACACACCTTGGTGCTGATGATCATGAGCATGCGGGTTATACCGCAGAGAAAGCTGAGGTTCCTGTTTATCACGCACTGCCTGCAGCAAAAATGAACAAGGTCGTTGTGATCGCAAAGCTCAGCAGATATGAGCGTCTGAAAAAGGCAATGAACGATATCGGTGTTACCGGAATGACGGTCACTCAGGTCATGGGATGCGGAGTACAGAAAGGAGCCGGTGAGCGTTACCGTGGAGTTGAGATGGATGTCACGGTACTGCCGAAGGTAAAAGTAGAAGTTGTCGTGGGCGAAGTACCGGTAGATCGGGTCGTAGAGGCAGCAAAGAAAGCACTCTATACCGGACATATCGGAGACGGAAAAATCTTTGTTTATCCGGTAGAGCGAGTGGTAAAGATCCGTACCGGAGAAGAAAATCTGGATGCATTGCTCGATGTGGAGTAAATAAACTTTTCGCAGGGGATATGACTGTCTCCTGCGTTAAGCTGTAAAAGGAGAGATGCAAAAAATGTGTTCAATCATGGGATTTCAGGGAACCGGAATGACTGAAGAAACATTCCGCGTATATATGGAAAAAACTGCTTCACGCGGTCCGGATATGGACAGGGTAGAGACAGTCACGGATCAGGTGATGCTGGGATTTCAGAGGCTGTCGATCATGGGACTGACAGAATCCGGAATGCAGCCGTTTCGTCTGCATGAAAACCGGGTGGTGTGCAATGGAGAAATCTACGGATTTCGCAGTCTGAAGAAGGAACTTGAGTCAGAATACACGTTTCAGAGTGAGTCAGACTGTGAGGTGCTCCTTCCGCTGTATGAAAAATACGGCACGGAGATGTTTGCCATGCTGGATGCAGAGTATGCCTGCATCATCTATGACCGGGAAAAGGATGCTCTGGTAGCTGCAAGAGATCCCATCGGCATCCGGCCGCTGTTCTACGGATATGTAAAGAACGGTGCGACGGAAGGCATCGTTTTTGCGAGTGAGGCAAAGAATCTGATCGGGCTGACAGACAAGATCATGCCGTTCCCTCCGGGACATTACTATGCGGACGGAGAGTTTCACTGCTACCGTGACATGACAAAGACGGAAGAATATCGAAACGGAAGCATCGATGAGATCTGTACTCAGATCCGTGAGAAGCTGATCGCGGGAATCGAAAAGAGACTCGATGCGGATGCACCGCTGGGCTTTCTGCTGAGCGGAGGTCTGGACAGCTCCCTGGTATGTGCAGTTTCTGCAAAGCTGCTGAAGAAACCAATCCGCACGTTTGCGATCGGTATGAACACAGATGCCATTGATCTGAAATATGCCAGAGAGGTGGCTGAGCATATCGGAAGCATCCATCAGGAGGTCATCATCACAAGAGAAGATGTGTTGGAAGCACTTCCGGAAGTGATCAGGATCCTTGGAACCTTCGATATCACGACGATCCGTGCAAGTATCGGAATGTATCTGGTATGCAGGGCGATCCATGAGACGACCGATGTCAGAGTCCTGCTGACCGGAGAGATCTCAGATGAACTGTTCGGCTATAAATATACGGATTTTGCGCCGGATGATGAGAGCTTTCAGAAGGAGGCCGAAAAGAGGATCCGGGAGCTGTATATGTACGATGTGCTTCGCGCAGACCGCTGCATCTCCTGCAATTCGATGGAGGCGAGGGTCCCGTTCGGAGACCTGGAGTTTGTAGAGTATGTGATGAGTATCGATCCCGCATTGAAACGGAATACCTATGGGATCGGAAAATATCTGCTCCGTCATGCATTTGAGGGGGATTATCTGCCAAGATCGATCCTGATGAGAGAGAAGGCAGCTTTCTCGGATGCTGTGGGACATTCCATGGTAGATGATCTGAAAGAATATGCAAATGAATATTACAGTGATGAGGAATTTGAAAAACTGTGCCGGAAATATGAGCATGCGAGACCGTTTACCAAGGAATCACTTCTATACAGAGAACTGTTTGAAAAATATTATCCGGATCAGGCGCATATGATCACCGATTTCTGGATGCCGAATAAAGAATGGGAAGGCTGCAATGTGGATGATCCGTCAGCGAGAATACTGTCCAATTACGGTGAAAGCGGGGTTTAGGAAATGGTGAAGTATGTATTTGTGACCGGCGGAGTAGTGTCCGGACTTGGCAAGGGAATCACGGCAGCTTCCCTTGGAAGGCTTCTGAAAGCCAGAGGATATCATGTGACCATGCAGAAATTTGATCCCTATATCAATGTAGATCCGGGGACGATGAACCCGATTCAGCATGGTGAGGTGTTCGTCACTGAGGACGGCACGGAGACGGATCTGGATCTCGGACATTATGAGCGTTTTATCAATGAGAATCTGAATCATAATTCAAATGTGACGACCGGAAAAATCTACTGGTCGGTGCTGAATAAGGAACGTCACGGAGACTACGGCGGAGGTACGGTTCAGGTGATTCCGCATATTACCAATGAGATCAAGGATCATTTCTACCGTGCGGAGGACCCGGAGGAGGAGACGATCTCCATCATTGAGATCGGCGGTACGGTGGGAGATATCGAAAGTCAGCCGTTTCTTGAGGCGATCAGACAGTTCCAGTCTGAGGTCGGAAGAGAGAATGCGATCATGATCGAGGTCACCCTCATTCCTTATCTGAAGGCTTCAGGTGAGATGAAGACAAAGCCTACGCAGATGAGTGTCAAGAGTCTGCAGGCGATGGGCATCTGGCCGGATATTCTGGTCTGCAGATCAGAGTACCCGGTGGATGATCCGATGAAGGAGAAAATCGCACTTTTCTGCAATGTGCCCAAGGAGCATGTGCTGGAAAATCTGGATGCAAAGTCTCTGTACGAGGTGCCGCTGATGATGGAAAAGGAACATCTCGCTGCAGCGGTCTGCGAGTGTCTGCATCTTCCGTGCCCCGAGCCGGATCTTAGAGAGTGGACACAGATGGTAGAGGCTTTTCACCACCCGAAGCAGGAGGTGCAGATCGCGATCGTCGGAAAATATGTCGCGCTGCATGATGCGTATCTGAGTGTGGTGGAAGCATTGAAGCACGGCGGCATTCCAAACCGCTGCAGTGTCAATATCCGCTGGATCGATGCGGAGAAGCTGACGCCGGAGACGGTGGAGCAGTATCTGCATGATGTGGACGGGATCCTGGTTCCGGGAGGCTTTGGCATAAGAGGAACCGAAGGGAAGATCCTTGCGGCAGAGTATGCGAGAAAAGGAAAAATTCCTTATCTGGGCATCTGTCTTGGGATGCAGCTGGCGATCATCGAATTTGCCAGAAATGTATGCGGTCTGAAGGGAGCTTCCAGCAGTGAGTTAAATCCGGAGACACCTTATCCGGTCATTCACATCCTTCCGGATAAGGAAAATCTGGAAAATCTGGGCGGAACGCTGAGACTCGGAGCCTATCCCTGTGTACTTGAAGAGAACACTCTCGCGCTTGAACTGTATCAAACGAGGGAGATCTCTGAACGTCACAGACATCGCTACGAAGTGAATAATGAATATCGCAGGATCCTGTCAGAACACGGGATGGTTCTTTCAGGACTGTCCCCGGACGGAAGGATCGTAGAGATGATGGAATACCGGGATCATCCGTATTTTATTGCGACACAGGCACACCCGGAGTTTAAATCAAGGCCGGATCAGCCGCATCCGTTATTTACAGGACTGATACAGGCAGCATTGCGCTATGCAGGAAAGGCGGAAGAATATGAGACAGAATACGCTGTATGAGCCACAATTTGAGCATGATAACTGCGGAATCGGAGCAGTGGTAAATATCCATGGAGAGAAGAGCCATCAGGTGGTGGAAGATGCGCTGAGCATCGTGGAAAACCTGGAGCACAGAGCCGGAAAGGATGCAGCAGGCGAGACCGGAGATGGTGTCGGCATCCTTACACAGATCCCGCATGCATTCTTCAAAAAAATCTGTCCGGAGCTGGGCATCGAGCTCGGTGAGGAGCGCAGCTACGGTACAGGAATGTTTTTCTTCCCGCAGGAGGAGCTGGGACTGCGTCAGGCGATGAAGATGTTTGAGATCATCGTTGCAAAGCAGGGACTGAAATTTCTGGGCTGGAGAAAGGTAGAGACAAAAGAAAGCGTGCTGGGAAAGAAGGCGCTGGACAGCAAACCGACGATCTTTCAGGCATTTATCCAGAGACCAGAGGAAGCGCTCACAGATCTGGAATTTGACCGCAAGCTGTATGTGATCCGCCGGATTTTTGAGCAGAGCAATGAGCATACCTACGTTCCGTCGCTCTCCTGCAGAACGATCGTATATAAGGGAATGTTTCTGGTCGGACAGCTCCGCACCTTCTTCACTGATCTTCAGGATGAGGATTATATGTCAGCGGTTGCCTTAGTTCATTCACGTTTTTCGACCAATACGAACCCGAGCTGGCTCAGAGCACATCCGAATCGTTTTATTGTTCACAATGGCGAGATCAACACGATCAAAGGCAATGTAGACAAGATGATCGCGAGAGAAGAGACGATCGCCACAGACATGTTTACCGAAGAGCAGCTTGAGGAAGTGCTGCCGATCATCTCGGCAGAAGGTTCTGATTCGGCAATGCTCGACAATGCACTGGAATTTATGATCATGGGCGGCATGGATATGGCACTGGCAGCCATGGTCCTGATCCCGGAGCCGTGGGAGCATAATGATACGATCTCTCAGGAAGAGCGCGATTTCTATCAGTATTATGCAACCATGATGGAGCCGTGGGACGGCCCGGCATCGATTCTGTTCTCTGATGGTGATGCGATGGGAGCGATCCTGGATCGCAATGGACTGAGACCTTCCCGCTACTATGTCATGGATGACGGAAGGCTGATCCTTTCCTCTGAGGTAGGAGTGCTGCCGCTGCCGGAAGAGCATATCGTAAAAAAAGAGCGTCTGCATCCGGGTAAGATGATCCTTGTAGATATGAAAAAGGGAGAGATCTTATCCGATGAGCAGTTAAAGAGTCAGTATGCAAACAAGGAACCTTACGGAGAATGGCTGGATATGAATCTGGTACAGCTCTCTGATCTGAAGATCCCGAACGAAAAGGTTCCATCCTACGGCAAAGAGGAGCTGATCAGACTTCAGAAAGCCTTCGGCTACACCTATGAAAATTATATGGATGAGATCGGACATATGGCAGGAACCGGTGCGGAGATGATCGGTTCTATGGGTGTGGATACCCCGATCGCAGCGCTGTCTAAGGAACATCAGCCGTTATTTGCCTATTTCAAACAGCTTTTTGCGCAGGTGACTAATCCGCCAATCGATGCACAGCGCGAGAAAATCGTGACCGCAACGACCGTCTATGTCGGAAAGAACGGAAATCTGCTCTCGGAAAGTGCAGAGAACTGCAGAGTACTGAAGATCCAGAATCCGATCCTCTCTGATCTGGATCTGCTGAAGATCAAGGGCATGCATCAGGATGGTCTGAAGGTGGAGACGGTATCTCTGTGCTACTACAAGAGTACCTCGCTGGAAAGAGCCCTGAACAGACTGTTTCTTCAGGTAGATCGTGCGTACAGAGAGGGGGCAAACATCCTGATCCTCTCAGACCGCGGGATCGATGAGAACCATGTGGCGATTCCGTCACTGCTCGGAGTATCGGCAGTCCACAGTCATCTTGTGGAAACCAAAAAATGTATGGCAATGTCCATTCTGCTCGAAACCGCGGAGCCGAAGGGTGTCCATGATTTTGCGACACTGCTCGGCTATGGTGCAAGCGGTATCAACCCGTATCTGGCACACGCATCGATCGCAAGACTGATCGATGATGAACTTCTGAATAAGGATTACTATGCAGCATGTACGGATTATGATCAGGCGATCCTCTCTGGAATTATCAAGATCGCTTCAAAGATGGGTATTTCAACGATTCAGTCCTATCAGGGCAGCAGAATTTTTGAAGCGCTCGGTATCTCGGAAGAAGTGATCGAACGGTATTTCCCGAAAACGGTCTCCAGAATCGGCGGTCTGACACTGGAGGATATCGCTGAGCAGACCGATCGTCAGCATTCCAAAGCCTTTGATCCGCTCGGACTGCAGACAGATATGACGATTGACTCGGTCGGCCGTCACAAGATGCGCTCCGGAGGTGAGCTGCACCGATATAATCCTACGACGATCCATATGCTTCAGCTCGCAACGAGAGAGGGAAATTACGATAAATTCAAGGAATATACGGCAATGGTCGACCGGGAGCAGACTGGCTATCTTCGAAGCCTGATGGAGTTCTGCTATCCGGAAAGCGGTGTGCCGCTGGAGGAAGTGGAGCCGGTGGAGGAAATCGTAAAACGATTTAAAACAGGAGCCATGTCCTACGGATCGATCTCTGAGGAAGCGCACACCGCCCTGGCAGTTGCAATGAATCATCTGCATGGAAAGTCAAACAGCGGAGAAGGCGGAGAGAGCGAGGAGCGCATCGCCACTGCAGGTACCGCAAATGACATCAGCTCCGCGATCAAGCAGGTAGCGAGCGGAAGATTCGGCGTGACAAGCAGATATCTGCTCAGCGCAAGAGAACTTCAGATCAAGCTGGCACAGGGGGCAAAACCCGGAGAGGGTGGTCACCTTCCCGGAAAAAAGGTATATCCGTGGGTCGCAAAGACAAGACATTCGACACCGGGTGTGAGCCTGATCTCACCGCCTCCGCACCATGATATCTATTCTATCGAGGATCTTGCACAGCTGATCTATGATCTGAAAAATGCAAACAGAGATGCGAGAATTTCAGTCAAGCTGGTATCTGAGACAGGCGTCGGAACGATCGCAGCAGGTGTTGCAAAGGCAGGAGCAGCCGTGATCCTGATCTCTGGATATGACGGCGGCTCCGGAGCAGCTCCGATCAGTTCCATCCACAATGCGGGACTTCCGTGGGAACTCGGTCTCTCGGAGACACATCAGACACTGCTTCAGAATGATCTGAGAAATTATGTCGTGATCGAGACAGACGGAAAGCTGATGAGCGGCAGAGATGTGGCGATCGCAGCGATTCTCGGAGCGGAGGAATTCGGATTTGCGACAGCTCCGCTTGTAACACTCGGCTGTGTGATGATGCGTGTCTGCAACCAGGATACCTGTCCGATGGGAATAGCTACACAGAATCCGAAGCTTCGTGCCAGATTTGCAGGAAAGCCGGAATATGTTGAAAATTTCATGCGTTTTATCGCGCAGGAGCTCAGGGAATATATGGCGCGTCTCGGTGTGCGGACAGTGAATGAGCTGGTTGGCCGTACCGATCTGCTCAGAAAAAAGGAAGCACTGTCAGGTATTGCAGACAGAATCTCCCTGGATCGCATCCTCGGACAGCCGACAGCGCTTGATACAGAAAAGCAGAAATTCGACTTCAAATTAGATGACAAAAAGGATGAGCGTCTTTTTGTTCAGAATAAAAAGCTTTCTTCAGCCATTGCAAATGGAAAAAAAGTAAAACTTTCTGTTGAGCTGACCAATACAGACCGTACGTTTGGAACACTGATCGGTGCAAAGATCACAGGTCATCATCCTGAAGGACTTGCAGATGATACGATCACGATCGACTGTCACGGAGCAGGCGGACAGAGTTTCGGAGCGTTTATTCCGAAGGGACTGACCCTGCATCTGACCGGAGACAGCAATGATTATTTCGGAAAAGGACTCTCCGGAGGCAGACTGATCCTGCATGCCTCTGAACATGCAGCCTATAACACAGAGGAGAATATCATCGTCGGAAATGTGGCTCTCTACGGCGCGACCAGCGGTGAAGCTTATATTGCCGGAATGGCAGGCGAGCGCTTCTGTGTCAGAAACTCCGGTGCAAAAGCGGTGGTCGAGGGTGTCGGAGAGCATGGCTGTGAATACATGACCGGAGGTGTTGCAGTGATTCTCGGTCCGACCGGTAAAAACTTTGCAGCTGGAATGAGCGGCGGTATTGCCTATGTTTATGATGAGCATAACCGACTGTACAGAAATCTGAATAAGAGCATGGTATCCATGGAGGCAGTAGAGCAGATCACCGACCGTGTGGAACTGAAGCAGCTGCTGGAGAACCATTACAGCTGTACCGGATCTCTGAAGGCAAAGGAGATCCTGGATGATTTTGAGAACAGCCTGACCAGATTTAAAAGGATCATTCCGGTGGATTACAAACGGATCATGGCACAGACAAACCGTCTCATTGAGAGTGGAATGAGCCTGCAGGATGCACAGAACGAAGCATTTTATCTGTGCACAACAGAGAAAGGAGGCAAATAATGGGAAAAATCAATGGATTTATGGAATATCAGCGTGAAGACGGACCGGTGACGGCGCCATCGGAGCGTATCGGTTCCTTTGAAGAATTTCACAGAAGACTGCCTCTGGAAAAACAGCAGGAGCAGGCTGCCCGCTGCATGGAATGCGGTGTTCCGTTCTGCCAGTACGGAGGCATGATCGCAGGCATGGGCTCAGGCTGTCCGCTCCACAATCTGGTTCCGGAAACAAATGATCTTGTATATAAGGGAAATCTGGAGCAGGCATATTACCGTCTGGCAAAGACACACAGCTTTCCGGAATTTACCTCAAGAGTGTGCCCAGCGCTCTGTGAAGCTGCATGTACCTGCGGTTATCACGGAGATGCCGTATCTACAAAAGAAAATGAGCGCACGATCATTGACTATGCCTACGAGCATGATCTGGTGGAGGAGCCGGTTCCGCAGATACGGACAGGAAAGAAGGTGGCAGTGGTCGGCAGCGGTCCTTCCGGGCTCGCTGCGGCACAGCTTCTGAATCGCAGAGGCCATCAGGTGACCGTCTTTGAGCGAAGAGACCGTGCAGGCGGTCTGCTCAGATACGGAATTCCGAATATGAAGCTGGATAAAAGAAGCATTGACCGCAGGATCCGTCTGATGGAGGCGGCAGGCGTGGAATTCCGATACAATGTGAATGTCGGCGTGGATGTCACGGCTGAGGAGCTGGGCAGAGAGTATGACAGGGTCATTCTCTGCGGAGGCGCCTCCAATCCGAGAAACATCCAGGTCCCGGGACGCGAGGCAGAGGGCATCTATTTTGCAGTGGATTTTCTGACTGAGGTGAGTAAGCGGCTGATGGATGAGAACTACGATGCGGCAAAGGTGATCCAGGCGAAGGACTTCAGCTTTGGAAGTCTGAAAGGAAAATCCGTGGTCGTCATCGGTGGAGGAGATACGGGAAATGACTGTGTCGGAACCGTGATCCGTCTCGGAGCAGGCAGTGTCGTCCAGCTGGAGATGATGCCGAAGCCTTCAGAAAAAAGAATGGAGAGCAATCCATGGCCGGAGTGGCCGAGAGTCCTGAAGACGGATTACGGTCAGGAGGAGGCGATCGACCGGTTCGGTCACGACCCGCGTATCTATCAGACTACGGTGACGGAGTTTGTGAAAAATGAAAAAGGAAGAGTCTGCGCTGCAAAGACCGTCATGCTTCAGCCGAAAACATTTCAGAAGATCGAGGGCTCCGAGAAGGAGATCAAGGCAGACCTGGTGCTGATCGCAGCCGGTTTCCTCGGCAGCCAGAAGTATCTGACAGATGCCTTTGGCGTAGAACTCGACCGAAGAAGCAACATTGCGACAGAAGCAGATACCTATCAGACTTCAAAGGAGAACGTCTTTGCTGCCGGAGATATCAGACGTGGTCAGTCACTGGTAGTTTGGGCGATCTCTGAGGGAAGGGCAGTTGCAAAGGCGGTAGACCGATCACTGATGGGATATACGAATCTTCTCTGATCTCTTGTACTTTGTCAAAAAGTAGTATATAATATATTCAGTCAAAGGCGTTCAAAAGGAGTGTGAGAAACACTCTTTTTCGAATGCCTTTTTGCAACTATTCATATGGCAAGAAGCCACATTGATGAAATGTGAAGCATTTTCGAGACAGGCTCTGAATAGTGATAAGTGATACCCTTTACATAAGGAGAGCGAGAAGAAATGAGAACAAAAGAAGAAATTGCAAAGATGATCGAAGCTGAGGATGTTGAATTTTTACGTCTGCAGTTTGCCGATGCGTTTGGAAACCTGAAGAATATTGCGGTAACGACCGGACAGCTTGAGAGAGTGATGAATAATCAGTTTTCTTTTGAGGGATCTGCGGTGTTTGACAATCAGTACCAGATCGATGAGGAGCTGTACCTGTATCCGGACCTGGACAGTTTTGTGATCCTGCCGTGGCGTCCGCAGCAGCGTAAGGTGGCAAAAGTCATCTGCGATGTCTGCCATGAAGACGGTACCTTGTATGAGATGAGTCCGCGCACCATTTTAAAACGTGCGATCGCGATCGCCGAGAGCAAGGGCTACCGCTTTATGATCAATCCGGAGTGTGAATTCTATCTTTTCCATACGGACGAGGATGGGATGCCTACCACAGTGACACATGAGAGCGCCGGTTATCTTGATGTAGGACCGTTTGATTACGGTGAGAATGCAAGACGTGATATCGTTCTGACTCTGGAGGAGATGGGATTTGAGATCGAGTCCTCCCACCATGAGCTGTCTCCGGCACAGCATGAGATCGATTTTGCACAGTCAGAGAGTCTGGAGATCGCAGATGCGGTGATGACTTTCAAACTTGCAGTGCGTTCGATTGCAAGAAGATTCGGGCTCTATGCGACCTTTATGCCGAAACCGAAGACAGAGCTCGCCGGTTCCGGCATGCATCTGAATATTTCCATGTATCAGGGAGAAAAAAATCTGTTTGATCCGGATGAGAATGGGGAGCTTTCACAGGAAGCAAGATATTTTACCGGTGGAATCATGAGACATATCAGCGCAGTCTGTGCACTGACCAATCCGATCGTCAATTCCTATAAAAGACTTCGCTGCGGAGCTCAGGCACCGCATCAGGTAGACTTTGCGATGGAGGGAGAATCTGCCCTGATCAAGTATCGCAAGAGACATGGTGAGAGCAAGGTGGAGCTGCGTTTCCCGGATACTTCCGCAAACCCGTATCTGGCAATTGCCGTGTGCATTCTTGCAGGAATAGAGGGAATCGAGCAGAAGATCAACCCGGAGGATATTCAGAATGAAGTAAAGTATATGCTGCCGGGAAGTCTGGATCTGGCAGTTCATGCTCTGGAGAAGGATGAACTGATCAGAAAATGTCTGGGCAGACGTTTTACTCAGATCTATGCGGAGATAAAAAACAGAGAATGGCAGGAATATATGTCAGAGGTTACTGACTGGGAAAGACAGAGATACTTAAATCGCCTCTAGGAGGACTCCATGGAATGTATTGTCGTTGCATTTCCAAAGAGGGAGACTGCTGAAAAGATTGCGGAGATCATCAGAAAGAACGGACTGGATATAGAGATCATGATACATCATTCAGCATCAGGTGTGCTCAGTGAAACACAGTTAGCAGATGCCGGAGTAGTCATCTGCACAGAGCGGATTCAGGGGATGAGCTACACAGAATTGTTCGACTATCTTCCACGGAACTTTCATATGATCATGATATCGAAGCGCACGGATCTGGAATCCGGTGATGATCGATTGAAACTGTTAACCTCACCGTTTCAGATTCAGCTGCTGCTGAAACTCGTCACAGACAGTCTCGCTGAAAGGAAAAAGACAGAGCGAAAAAAGAAACAGATCAAAATACAGCGCACTCCGCAGGAGCAGAAGATGATCGATCAGGCAAAGGAGATCCTGATGAAGCTGCACGGGATCGATGAGCCTGAGGCACATGCCATGCTGCAGAAGCAGTCCATGGACTATCATCGCTCTATGGTGGAAAGTGCACAGATGATTCTGCTGCTGCAGAGTGGTGAGTGGTAGAACATTGATGAAGGAGCTGCTGCAAAATAGATGAGATTTTCAGATTGCATCTATGGAGCGGGGCTCTTTTTTGAAATGTTTCATCCAGAACTTAAAAGACACCGAAAAGAGCGAAAAATGTAAATTTCGATGTACTCAACGACCAGTCTACACCGGAAACAGTAAAAAATATAAATCCCGGTGTAATTTCCAGGCAGATAGAAGATATGGCAAGCAAATTCAAGTAAGTCCCCCGCTTCAAATGCGTACAGCATTAAGCGGTGGGGGACTTGCTTGTTTCTGTGATGATCAATATGTGACAGATGCTTAATTAGAAGTTAATGGTCTTCGGCTCCTCGGTGAAAGAGCAGAAGGTCGCTGTTCCGTTCTCGATGTAGAGTACTTCCATCAGATTGTCGTCTGCATTGTACATGCTGCCAAGGGATGCATTGGCTTCCAGCATTGCAACACGAGCCTCTCTGCGGGAATCGTGTACGGCATTGCCTGCGAGGCGGATCCATTTGCCCTGGCTCATGCCGCTGATCTCGATCTTGGAATTCTTCTGCATCTGCTTATATACATCTTTCTGATTGTTGGTCACGATGTAGAGCCTGCCCTCAAACTCACATACTGCACCAAAAGGACGTACGCGAGGCTGATCCCCGTCAGTGGTGGCAAGATAAAAGGTACCGCAGCTTTTCAGAAATTCTAATACTTCGTTCATGATATGGACTCCTTTCAAATCAGTAAATATTGTAGCGCAGAAAAGTCCTGCTTGCTATAATTTCATTATACGGATTATGATCAAAAGAACAAGCATGACTTAAACAGACCGGCATCAGCTGTGATGCCAAAAGAGGAGTAAAATGATATACAGAAAAACTACAAAGGAGACGCTTGCAGAATCACTCCGTGAGCTTTCCGAGTCAAAATCCATAGACAAGATCACGATCAGAGAAATAGTGGAGAACTGCGGTATGTCAGCAGGGACCTTTTACAATCATTTCAAGGATAAATATGATCTGATCGCCTGGATCTATCTGAATCAGATGGAGTCCATCACAAAAGAATATCTGGAGCAGGAGAACGGATGGCTGTCATCACTTACCGCACTGCTGCGCGTTGTGAATAAAGATCATATTTTCTATAAAAACGCACTGAAAAATACTGCCGGACAGAACTCTTTTTTTGAGGCTGCCAGTCAGCGTTCCATCGAGCTGATGCGGGATGTCATCAGAGAAAGAAAAGGTGCGGACTTAACGAAGGAGGAAGAGTTTGACATTCTGTTTTATCTGAAGGGATTTGGCTACTGTATCGAAGCATGGATCGTTCAGGGGCTTCCCTATACAGAGGAGGAACTTGCGGGATATCTCAGCAGAACCATTCCGGTCAACATCAGTTCTTATCTTGGTGAAAAGCAGGGACAGTAAAGATAAAAATTATATAAAATAATACTTAAAAAAAGGAAATACAAAAAAATATATAAT
>JAUNAF010000093.1 GCA_030527715.1 Eubacteriales bacterium | reverse complement strand
AGAATTATTCTAGAGGAAAACAGGCAAGATTGCCACTGTTTATTTCAGATTTTCTCGATCTTCGTGATCCGGTTTTGACTTTCGATCAGTTTATGGAGGAACTGGACTTAGAAAAGTATCTGAACAAGATCCCGCCTCATCAGCGTGGACGCATCAGATATAATCCGATCGATATGTTAAAAACGGTGCTGTTTGGTTTTATGACAAGCGGTTATATATCACTTCGAGAACTGGAAGATCACTGTAAAGTAAACATTCGCTTCATGTATCTGATGGATCACAAAACGCCTTCCTATCGCACTTTCGGATATTTCATTAATGATGTTCTGACTGATTCGATCGAAGAAATCTTTCAGGAGATTAATCGGGCAATCATCGAGAAGGATCATGTTGATCTGCAGCATCTTTATATAGATGGATCCAAGTTTGAGGCCAATGCCAATAAATACACCTGGGTATGGCGTAAAGCAACAGAAAAGTCCAGATACAAACTGTTTGCGAAGATCACGGCTCTCATCGAGCAGATCAATGAGACATTGAAGTTCAGCGGTGTTCAGATGCAGTCTAATGCAGAATACGTTCCGGACGAGCTTATGGAGATGGCAGATGCATATGCCTCATACTGCAAGCTGGATCAAAGCGCATTTGTGCATGGCCGCGGCCATAGAAAAACAGTGTATCAGAAGCACTATGAGCAGCTTATTTCATATGCATCCAAACTGGAAGAATACGTAGAGAAACTCAATATATGCGGATCAGAACGGAATAGTTATTCCAAAACAGATCATCATGCAACATTTATGCGTCTCAAAACAGACTATATGGGAAATGATCAGCTGCTTCCTGCATACAACATACAAATCGGTGTTGCAGACGAATATATCGCTGTTCTGGATGTCAAGCATTACCGTTCGGATATGGATTGCTTCGTCCCGCTAATGAAAAAGTTTCATCAGTTCTACGGGTTTTATCCAAAGTATCCGGTAGCCGATGCAGGCTATGGATCCTACAATAATTATCTTTTCTGTGAAGAGCATGGAATGGAAAAATACATGAAATTCCCCATGTATAAGAAAGCAACAACTGACAAAAGATATCAGAATAATCCTTACCGTGTTGAAAACTTCAAGCGTGATGAAGAAGGAAATCTGATCTGTCAAAATGGGAAGCGGATGCTCTTCGCTTATCGAGGAAAAGTCTACGGAAACAAGTATGGCCGGCAGTATGAATACTACACCTGCGAAGACTGCAAAGGCTGCCCATACGCGTCAGACTGTAAAAAGACCGATAAGAATCGAACAGTTCGGCTGAATGAAGAGTTGAGTTCATTTCACAGAGAAGTCCTGGAGAATCTTGAAAGTATACAGGGAGCGCTGCTCAGAATGAATCGCTCTATACAAGCGGAAGGAACGTTTGGAATCATAAAACAGGATCGATGGTATAAAAGAATCGTCAGAAGAGGAATAGAGTCTGTAAAAATGGAACTTTATCTGGTAGCGATTGGCCACAACCTGTATAAATACCATAACAAACAGCAACGACAAAACCCAGAAGAAGTATGAGAATTAAAACACTTCTTCTGGGGTAGGGGAAGTATGCTCTAAAATCGATAAAATAGCAACGGCGGGGCAATTCGATCGTTCGAATTGCCCCGCCGATTTACTTAGAGACTATTTTTTCACAGTCCCTTGAGAACAGTTAATTTAATTTTGCTTTTTGCCGTAGCGCAGAGGTCTTGCAACCGTACGGTTAAAAAACTCAATGAGCGGTCCCATGAACAGCGCTGTGATCAGTGTTCCGATGCCGACCACGGCGCCGAGGAAAAATCCGATTGCGGTGCAGATCAGATCGGTTGTGATTCTGACAAAGCGAAAATCCCAGCCGTGCTGTTCAGAAAGCGAGAGCGCAATCGCATCATAGGTGGAAACGCCCAGATCTGCAGTGAAATACAGGGCAGAGGCGAAACACATAATGATCAGTGCGAGAATCAGAAAGATGCTTCGCACGAGAATACTCGGATTCGGAAAAAGAGAAGCCCAGAGCCATGATGAAAACTCCACGACATAACCGAGAAGAAAGATGTTGATGAAGGTGGCAATTCCGATTTTTTTCTTATCCAGGAACCATACGGCGATCAGAAAGAGAAAAGTCAGAATCATGTAAATCGTTCCGTAACCGGCAAATGTCAGCTTATTTGCAATACCGTGTGCGAATACCTGATAAGGATCCATGCCGAAGGCAGAGAGATTAAACATGCCGACGCTGAATCCTCCGACAAGAACACCGAACAGTGTCATGACAATGCGTCGCTTCATTTCTGCGTCAAATTTTTTCATATCAATAAAACGCAGTCGGAATGATACGGATATCTGACTGCGCAAACCTCCTTTATTTTTCGAAATGGGTTCAAACAGAGCGCAATTCTGCCATGAACAGTTCGTAGTAATCATCCTCTCCGCGAAGAAGAGGAGAGTTTTCACCGCCTCCGTTGGTACTGCGGCGCATGGCGGCATAATATTCTTCACCGGCAGAGATCAGGTCCATCTCATAAATCGGATAGCCGAGTTCTGTGCTTAAGGCGCAGAGTGCAGCGACCGGATGTTCGCTGTCCGCTGTGGCAAGAAGCTTTGCTGCAAGAGCAGGATCGCTTTTTGCGAGTTTCAGGAGAGATTTTAAAACGTCATCAACAGTCGGCATCGTCTTTACCTCACTTTGAAAACAGGATTAAAAAAAACCCGAAAACCTTTAACAGGTTTTCGGGTTTCAGCAGTGCGGAAGATGGGACTTGAACCCACACGACATTGCTGTCACTAGATCCTTAGTCTAGCTCGTCTGCCAATTCCGACACTTCCGCATCGTGGCTTTCAAGACGTCTCTCGTAGCCAACAAGTGCATTATAGGGGACTGGGAAAAGAAAGTCAACACTTATTTTCAAGTTTTTTTGAAAAAAGTGAAATGTAATAGTAAGTTCCGGTTCTATCGACCTTTCAGGAAATAACCTTTTCACTATCCTTTATGTAAAACTTACTTCCGGTTATTCTATTCCAGTGTTGATCAAGAAAGGTGATTTCATGAAGGCTAAACACTTAACACTGGATGATAGAAAAGCTATTGAAGAAGGTATCAACCTCCGTCTCTCTAAAACTCAGATCGCCCGCTCTATCGGTAAGGATCCGTCTACTGTTTCAAAAGAAATCAAAAAGCACCGCTCGTTGAAGCCTCGTAATCGCTTCAACCACCCTGTTGTCTGTTCGCTCTTCTGTTCCTGCAAGCGCTCTCCCAGGCTTTGCTCTGAGAAGTGTCCTAATTACGTAGAAGCTACCTGTTCTTTCAGGGATCGCTCTATTGGTGCCTGCAATCACTGTCCGAAACTTCCTTCGTGCCATCTTGACCGTTTCTTTTATAACGCCACAAGAGCACATGAGAGCTATCTCTTTCATCTCTCTGACGCTCGTCTCGGTGTCAATCTTTCTGAGCATGAGCGGGTCCTCATCGCTCAAATCATTTACGATCCTCTCAGAAAAGGACAGTCTGTTTATCAGGTACTGCACAATCATCCCGAAATCCAGCTCTCTCCTAAATCACTCTATACCTATATCGAAGGCGGCGTGTTCAAAGATTTTGGCATTGATAACTTTATACTCAAACGTCAGGTTTCAATGAGAGCTCGCAAGAAACTCAAAAAGCGCAAAGAACCCATCAACTATGATGGGCACAAATACTCTGACTATCAGGAGTTTGTTATGCAGAATCCTTCTGTGCCTACCACAGAAATGGACACGGTTTACAACCAGCAGGACGGACCGTACATTCAAACCTTTATCTTTCAAAACACCGGCTTGATGATCGGTTTTCTGCAGAAAGAAAAAACCTCCGAAGCAATGGCTTCTACTTTCAGTATTCTGCAGGATATGCTCGGTGATGACTTCGATTCCTTATTCTCCCTGGTCCTGACTGATCGCGGCACTGAATTCGAGAAGGTGTCTCTGTTTGAAACAGACCCTGTAACAGGTCTTTCACGCACAAACATCTTTTATTGCGATCCGCAGTCTCCAAGTCAGAAGCCTCACGTAGAAAATAATCATAACTTTGTGCGAAACATTCTTCCTAACGGCAGAAACTTAAAAAAGCTTTCGCAGGATGATCTGAATCTGATGTTCAGTCACATCAATTTAGTTCCCCGCAAAAAGCTTGCCGGTAAAACGCCTTATGATGTTTTCTCATTCTTTTACGGAGAGCATGTGCTGGAAAAGCTGCACATCAGACCGATTGAACCTGATGCTGTCACGCTTCAGCCTTTTCTTCTAAAAATTGAATAAGTCAGCCCAGCCCGCTGACTTATTCCACCGTAACTATTAACCGCAGCCCTGATCAGCACACACTATAAGAACTTCTCAGAGCACCGGAACTTTCTCTTTCACAAAAGAAAGAAAAAGTATTCGCGGCTCCGTTTTTGATGCTCAAAAACGGAAACCGTAACTTAACTTTACACAGATTTGATTCCTATAGCAACAAAAAAGCCCCGTTTTCCTGCTCGAAAACGGAACTTTCTCGTTCATCTGGAAGTTACTTTTTCTTCCGGACGTTAATTTTTCAATTCACCTTTTTTTGAAAAACGTGAAATTTTTTTAAAAGCCCTGTTTCAGGTCCGGATCGTAGGATTTTACAGGAGAGTGTGAATCTTTATAGAAGAATCTATTCAGCTTTGGCTTCCCCGCTTTACACAGCTGCCGGATCATGTTAGCTTGAGCGCAGAAAATCTTTTGTCTCTCATGGAATGTATGATACAGGGGAGACCGCGGAGGGAGACGGCGGCGCATCATGATATACAATCGTGTCATCACAAAAGAAGAACTGACAGAAGCAGATATGTAAATGTACTGAAAAGCGGCAGATCTGTTTCTGCCGAACTGACGGAGCGCGCTGTTCGCTGTCTGCGGGAACAGAACCGGGAGACAGACGAGCTGATTGAAAGTGCAGTGCTGACCTCACCGAGATATCGCAGTGCTTCATCTATGAATCACGACATCGCGTATGATGCTGTTTCGGATGCGGCAGAGGAAGCTTCCAGGCTGCTCGCAGAAAGAAGACAAGATCTTTACAGGGAAATGCGGAGGATCCGATACGCAGATCGCAGAGCAAGATCAGTCTGGTACGGTTATGACTGCCTTGACGAAGTGCAGCAGGCTGTATTGTATCGATATTACATTTCCCGTGACTGCGTGAAAGATATTGCAGACAGCCTGCATTTTTCAGAGACGACATTCTGGAGAAAGCGCAGAGAGGCAATGCGCAGGATACAGGCAATCTGCAGACAGCAAACAGAGAATGTGGAAAAATAACAACAATTCAGAGCACGCATCCAAGTGATTGTAAAATTACGGATTGCAATGTTATAATAACTGTAAATAACAAAAGCGAGAGCGTGAAATCGTACAGACGCAAAAAACATTGCAGACAAAGGAGGGTGTGCAGGGATGAACCATCTGATTATTGAGGGCTTTATCGGTTCCGGTAAAGGTGCTGCCGCCCGGGCAGCAGCAAAAAAGCTTGGGTTATCGGTAATTGATATAGATAAGATGATTTCGGAACGGCTGAAAATGACGGTCGGAGAAATCTATGACCGTTACGGCGAGAAATTTTACCGTGCAATGGAAACGGTGATGCTTGATGAGCTGCTGGAGCAAAAGGAACAGTCAGTCATTGTTCTGGGAAGCGGAGTAGCCATGATGCCGCAGAATGCGCCTTATCTGAAAAAACTCGGCCATGTTTACTATATTCATATGAAACAGGATGACGTGGTCAGAAATATGAGGAACAGTGAAAAGCACAAATGGATCCATGATGACGGATGGGAAGAGCAGGTGGCAAGACTTTATAAAGAAAGAGAACCTGCCTATAAAAAGACAGCAGACTGTATTATTGAAGGAAAAGGACTTTCCGCTGCAGCGATTGCAGACAGAATTGTGGAAGAGGAACAGAAAAGCCGCTCATGAAAGAGCGGCTTCAAGTTTTTCTGTGACAGCGCTGACAGGCATGTTCTGACCTGTCCAGATGCGGAAGGACTCGGCACCCTGACCGATCAGCATGGAAAGTCCGTTATCGCAGCTGCATCCTGCTTCTTTTGCAAGATGAAGAAGCGGTGTGCAGAAGGGATGATAGATGATATCATAGACGAAAAGATCCGGAGAGAGATAAGAGACATCCGGAATCAGGGAAGCTGATTCACGGGAGCCTCCTGCCATGCCGACGTTCGTGGCATTGACCAGAGCGGTGCTCTCGGAAAGGTCTTTTCGCATGACTGAGAGATCCTTATAGGAACGGATCTTCACAGAAGTATCGGAAACGCTCTCAAGCTTTGCGCAAAGATCCTCTGTGCGTTTTGCGGATTCGGGACGATTACAATAGACAGCAATGTCGGACACACCGTCCAGTGCAGCCTGAATGAGAATGGCTGCTGCAGCACCTCCGCTGCCGAAGAGTGTCATCTTTTTTCCGCGAAGCTCAACACCTTTTCCGGAAACGGCATTCATGAATCCGATTCCGTCTGTGGTGTGGCCGATTAAACGTCCGTTTTCATTCTTTACCGTATTAACGGCACCGCCGATTCTGGCTGCAGGCGAGAGTTCGTCACAGAGAGTCTGCATAACGGATTTGCAGGGCATTGTGACATTCCAGCCTGATACGCCTTCCCGGCGAAAGCGCTCGACAGTTTCCGCAGCCGTCTCGACCGTGGTGTCACAGAGGTCATAACGGGCATCCATTCCGAGCATTTGAAATGAAAAATTCATCATGGTCGGGGACAGAGAGTGCGAAATCGGGCTTCCTATGAGATAATATTGGTTCATTGCGGTTCTCCTTACGACTGTAAATACAGAGAATATTTACAGCGTATTATAGCAGATCGGTGAAAGAAAAAAATAAAATCAGAAAAACCGGAGAAAGATTTACAAAAATGATGGAAACAATCAAAGTCAGAAATACTGTATTCGGAGAAGGAATTCCGAAGATCGCCGTGCCGCTTGTCGGAAAAACGGAGGAGGAGATTGTCAGTCAGGCAGAAAAGGCAGTGGAAGCCTCCGCAGACCTGCTGGAGCTGCGTGCGGATGCGGTGGATACACAGCTGCTTTTAAGTGGTATGCAGGGGGGTCTTGCAAGGGTAAGAGAAGCAGCAGGGGACCTTCCGGTTCTGTATACCTACCGTTCTTCCAGAGAAGGCGGATTAAAGCAGGAAAATGAGAGTGAATACAAAGAGGCAGTCCTGACAGGACTTCGCAGCAGTTGTATCGATCTGATTGATATAGAGTTAAATGCCGAAGACAGAGAACTGCTTTGTGCAGAGGCCCAAAAGGCCGGTGTACCGGTTGTTCTGTCCTGGCACAACTTCCACAAAACTCCTGATGAAGAGGAACTGCAGGAACTGGTGGACCGCATGCTGGCATGCGGAACAGAAATCATCAAACTGGCCAGTATGCCGCATTCGGCTTCTGACGTGCAGCGTGTTCTGGCACGGTCTGCGGCACTGAAGCAGAGGGCGGAGAAGCCTTTCATAATGATTTCCATGGGAGAGTTCGGACAGATTGTCCGGCAGTCTGCAGAAGCCTACGGCAGTGTGCTGACTTTTGGCTGTCTTCCGGGAAATGCAAGCGCACCGGGACAGATTGCAGCAGATGAACTAAGAAAAAGACTGGAGCAGGTACATGAAACACGGATGCGCGGAAAACATCTGTTTCTGACGGGATTTATGGGCTGCGGAAAGTCATCTGCCGCAGATGCACTCAGCAAAAAGACAGGTATGTCTGTTGTGGAAATGGACGCGGAAATCGAGCGGGAAGCAGGCTGCAGTATCTCTGAAATCTTTGAGAAAGAGGGCGAGCAGGGCTTCCGGGACCGTGAGAGCAGTCTGCTTGCATCTTTATATGAAAGAGAGCCTTCCATTGTTTCATGCGGCGGAGGTGCGGTGCTGCGACCGGGAAATGTGGCAATGATGCGATGCCTCGGCCTGACTGTTCTGCTGACGGCAAAACCGGAAACCATTCTTGAACGACTGACCGGAGAGTCAGAAAACCGGCCTCTGATCCGTGAACACATGACTCTGGACGGTGTGCGCGAGAAAATGGCAGGGCGAAAAGAACAATACGAGGCGGCTGCAGAGCGGTTTATCGAGACAGATGGACGAAGTGTGGAGGACATCGCTTCAGAGATTATTTTTTTATTGCAGGGAAAATGATTTTAGTATAGAATTGGTTTCATATGATAAGGAGGAAAGTGTTTTATGATTTCTGCTGGTGATTTTAAAAACGGCTTAACACTTGAGATAGACGGACAGGTTATGCAGATTGTGGAGTTTCAGCATGTAAAGCCTGGTAAGGGAGCTGCATTTGTCCGTACAAAGATGAGAAATGTTATCAATGGCGGCGTTGTTGAAAAGACCTTCCGTCCGACTGAAAAGTTCCCGGCGGCAAGAATCGACCGCAAGAACGAGCAGTATCTCTACAACGACGGAGATCTGTACTACTTCATGGATCCGGAGACATTCGATCAGATCATGATCAACCAGGATGTTATCGGCGACAGCATGAAGTTCGTCAAGGAAAACGAAGAAGTTAAGGTTTGCTCTTATAACGGCAGCGTATTTGCTATTGAGCCGCCTCTGTTCGTTGAACTTGAGGTTACAGACACAGAGCCGGGCTTCGCAGGCAACACAGCACAGGGTGCAAGCAAGCCGGCAACAGTTGAGACAGGTGCTCAGATTTCTGTACCGCTTTTCGTTAATATCGGAGACAAGGTCAAGATCGACACAAGAACAGCTGAATATCTCGGTAGAGTATAAATTACCGAAAGCCTCCCCTAACGGGGAGGCTTCTTTATTTTCTTTCATTTTTTAATCATTTCTTAAGCGCCGATTGTAAAATGAAGTTGCACACTTAATACAAAAAATGATCCACAGGTTCCTGTGGTAAAATAATAGCTCCTCAACCATATCTCACCGAAAGGAAATCCTATGGATCAGAGCTATTATACTACACAATCACACATT
>JAUNAF010000092.1 GCA_030527715.1 Eubacteriales bacterium | reverse complement strand
AGACTCCAGGAAATGATGGACAAGGCAGAGACGATCGACGAGATGATCGCTGTCGAGAGCCGCCTGACGGAGGTACAGACGCAGCTGAATCAGGAGAAGAGCTATCTGGATACGCTGGAAAAGGATGTCGCATACTCGACAGTCACGCTGGAGATCCGTGAGGTGAAGGATTACACCGTCATCAAAGAAGAACCGAAGAGCTTTCCGGAGAGAGTCTGGGAGGCAGTGGGTTCTACCGTTTCCGGTTTCGGAAACTTCTTACAGGATCTGGTCATCTTCCTGATAGAGATCTGTCCGTATCTGATCTTCCTGATCCTGGTGATCTGGGTGTTGAGAAAGCTGCTGAGAAGAAGAAAAAGAAGGCGAAACAACTGTGATCAGGGGGCAGGCGGCAGCGACTGCAGGAGAGAAAAAGGAAACTTCAGGCTGAGATTTGGAAAGCGGAAAAAAGAGACAGAGCAGGAGAAAAATCAGCCGGAGAAAACAGAATAGAAGTGTCAGCAGGGGGACGATGAGTCCCCCTGAAAATTTGCTTGACAGTTCGGTTTTACACATGATATACTGCGGCTACTAATAAAAGTTAGAATAAGCTAACAAAAGTTACGGAGGACATATCATGTTAAAACAAGCAGTATCCGCATCACTGAGCATCGCCCTTTCACTTTCCATGCTGGCAGTTCCGGCATTTGCCGCAGAGAAGGAAACTGACACTTCTTATCCGATCACCATGGCACATGCCTACGGAGAGACTGTCATTGATCAGGAGCCGGAGAGAATTGTGACTCTGGGCTGGGGAAATCAGGATACCGTGCTTGCACTTGGAAAAGTTCCGGTAGGTGTATCTGCTGCAAACTATGGCTATGTGACAGAACACAAGCTCCATGAGTGGACGGATCTCACATTTGCAGAGCTGGGAGAGGAAAACCCGAATGTGTTTGATGATACCGACGGTTTCGACTACGAGGCAATCAGCGACTCAAATCCGGATGTGATCCTGGCAGCCTATTCCGGAATGACTCAGGAAGAGTATGAGACACTCTCTGCGATCGCACCGGTGCTTCCGTTTGAGGAGACCGCATGGAAGACCAGCTGGAGAGAGCAGACCCTCCGCAATTCTGAGGCTATGGGCATGAAGGCAGAGGGAGAAGCGAAGGTTGCAGAAGTAGAGGCTCTGATCGAGGAGAAGATTGCAGAGCATCCGGAATTTGCAGGTGTCAAGGCAGGATTCTTCTGGATCAATCCGGACGATTTCAGTACCTTCTATGCTTATCTGACCGCTGACCCGAGAGCATCCTATCTCACAGATCTTGGATTTGAGCTTCCGGAGAGCATTGCAGCACTGGCAGAGGGAAATGATGCGTTTTCCGTTACGATCAGCCGCGAGAATGTAGCTGATTTTGCAGATGTAGATCTGATGGTCGTATACGGAGATGAGGCACTGCTGGAGGCACTGCAGGCAGACGAGCTGATGTCTGAGATCCCGGCGATCAAAGACGGCGCAGTGGTTCTTCTGGATTCCACCTCAAAGCTGGCAGCGTCCACAACACCGACGGTACTCTCTATTCCGGCAACCATCGATGAGTACCTGACAGAGCTCTCAGCAGCCTGCGGTAAGATCAATGAAAAATAAGAAAATCGTCATTGCAGGAATTGCAGCTGTGGCTGCAGTCCTGCTTTGCGCAGTAATCTCGATCGCCTGCGGAGTAAAATCTGTGGGCGTTCGCAGTATGATCGGAGCTTTTATCGAAAACGGGGCTCCGGCATTGGAGGTAAGCATTGTCCGGGCAAGGATCCCGCGAACCGTGTTCGGACTGATCGCAGGAGCTGCACTCTCGGTTTCCGGACTTCTGATGCAGTCGATCACAAGAAATCCGATCGCTGATCCGAGTATTCTCGGTGTCAATACAGGCGCATCCCTGTTTGTTGTCTGCGGCATTGCCTTTGGACACATTTCAAACGGAAACCAGTATATCATGCTCGCATTTGTCGGAGCATTTCTGACAGCGGTTCTTGTATATGGACTTGCCTCCGTCGGAAAGGGCGGGGCAACGCCGATCCGTCTGGCACTTTCCGGAGCAGCCGCGGGAACAGCACTTCAATCTCTGGTCAATACAGTGATGCTTCCGGACTCTCATGTAATGGATCAGTTCCGCTTCTGGCAGACAGGAAGTATCGGAGGAGCCTCCTGGAGTGATATCCGTATCATTTCGCCGTATCTTCTGATCGGTTTTGTGCTGGCAGTCTATCTGATCCCGTCACTGAATATCCTGGCACTGGGCGATGAGACAGCGACAGGTCTCGGGGTCAATGTGACACGGATCCGCGTGCTTGCGGCACTGGCGGGCGTACTCCTGTGTGCAGCTGTGACAGCGCTGGCAGGTCCGATCGGTTTTGTCGGCCTGATGGTTCCGCATCTGATGAGGGCAGTATTAGGACCGGACTTGAAAAAGCTGCTTCCTTTTTCCGCAGCAGGCGGTGCCTGTATGCTGGTACTTTCGGATGTGGCAGGCAGGATTCTCGGAAGACCGGGAGAACTGGAGTCAGGTATTATCACAGCACTGATCGGAGGACCGGTATTTATTATGATTATCAGGAAAGTGAAGGTACGTTCTATATGAGTATCATTGAGGGTTACCGCGAAAGACGCAGGCGTTCCTGCCTTGTCACAGGAATTCTTGCCTGTCTGGCACTTGGCCTGGCAGCAGTTATGATGATCTACGGAAATACGATCTACTCACCGGGGGAGATCCTCGCAGTACTGACGGGCAGAGAGACGGGCGGAGCGGTATTTACGATCAAAACACTGCGTCTTCCAAGAATGCTTGCAGCGATCCTGTGCGGATTTGCCTTCGGTGCAGCCGGAAATACCTTTCAGAAGCTGCTCAGAAATCCGCTGGCCAGTCCGGATATCATCGGAGTCACCTCCGGGGCAAGTGCAGCCGCTGTGTTTGGAATTCTGGTACTGCACCTTCCGGGAAATCTGGTTTCGATGCTTGCAGTGGTCAGCGGTCTTGCGGTATCGCTGCTGATCTATTTTCTGTCTCAGGGAGAGGGCTTCTCCAATGGAAGACTGATCCTCACGGGAATCGGAATGCAGGCATTTCTGCGTGCGATGATCTCGTGGATCCTGCTGAAGGCTTCAGAATACGATGTCTCAAGTGCTCTGCGCTGGCTGAGCGGGAGTCTGAATAACGTCAGTATCGATCAGATCCCGAGACTGGCAGTGGTAGTGCTGCTCTCGATGGCAGCAATCGCTGCACTGAACCGGAGCCTGGAGACCATGCAGCTGGGAGATGACTATGCTTCCGTACTCGGAGTGAAGCTGAATCTGGTCCGTCTGGCACTGATTCTGTTTGCACTGCTGCTGATCGCTTTTGCAACCTCCGTCAGCGGACCGATCGCGTCGGTGGCATTTCTGGCGGGACCGATCTCATCCAGACTGTCCGGAAACGGAAATTCCAATGTGCTGGCCTCAGGGTTTACAGGCTGTGTGCTGGTACTGGCGTCTGATCTGATCGGACAATATGCACTGCCGGTCCGTTATCCGGTCGGTGTGATCACCGGAATTCTCGGAGCACCATATCTGATATGGCTGCTGATCCGATTGAATCGAGAATCCTAGGAAAGGAAAACAGACTATGAAAAATCAGAATAATCATGTCCTTGCAGCAGAACATATCACGGCAGGATACGGTGGAAAACCGATTCTTACAGATGTGGATATCACGATCCCGAAAAACAAGATCAGCGTCATCTTAGGAGCCAACGGATGCGGCAAATCAACGATGCTGAAGACCTTTTCGAGACTTCTGCAGCCGGAGCAGGGAAAGATCCTGCTGGATGGAAAGAGTGTCTCTGCAATGCCGTCAAAGGAACTTGCACAGACACTGGGACTGCTTCCGCAGACGCAGGTGATCCCGGAAGGGATCCGTGTGACAGACCTGGTGGCAAGAGGACGTTTCCCTTACCGTAAGCTGATGAAGGGGATGACAAAGGAAGATTTTAAGGCAGTCGAAGAGGCGATGGAGATGATGGGAGTGCTGGAACTCGCAGACCGTCAGGTGGATGAGCTCTCCGGCGGTCAGAGACAGCGTGTCTGGATCGCACTGGCGATCGCACAGAAGACAGATATTCTTCTGCTGGATGAGCCGACGACCTTTCTGGATATCGCTTATCAGGTAGAAATCCTGGATATGCTGACAGATCTGAACAGAAAATATCATACGACGATCGTGATGGTACTGCATGACATCAATCTGTCCGCAAGATATGCAGATTATCTGTTTGCAATGAAAAAAGGAAAGCTGATCGCTCAGGGAACCCCGCAGGAGATCATTACTGAGCATCTGATCGAGGATGTCTACGGATTAGAGTGTATTGTGACCGAAGATGAAGTCTCAAATGCACCGATGATCCTTCCAATCGGCAAATACCACAGAAGTTTTCGTAGAACTGCATAAAAAAGTACTTGCCAGAACAAAATATCCGTGTTATCCTACATCTAATTGAAGATGTAGTACGAGTGTTACTGGTAAAGCAGGCAAGATCGAATGAAGTAGGTAGGAAAAATGGTATGTTTCCTGGCTTATTTCATTTGGTCTTTTTTTGTTGTCTGAAGACCTGCCGGTGCAAAAGTCCATATCTTCAACTATCCGGATAAGTAACAAAAAAACATGCAAAATGGAGGTAAGTATGGATTACAACAGTATTGCCCGCGACATTCTGGAAAATGTCGGCGGAAAGTCCAATGTCCGCAATGTGACACACTGCTTTACCAGACTTCGCTTTGTGTTGAAGGATGACAGTAAGGCAAAAAAAGAAGTAGTAGAGCGCATCGAGGGTGTGATCTCAGTCGTAGAGGCCGGTGGTCAGTTCCAGGTTGTCTGCGGTTCCAAGGTAACAAAGATCTTTGACGAGGTTGAGAAGCTGATCGGTGTGTCAGAAGAAGAGTCTGCACAGAAGGTAGATCTGAACTTTGTTCTGCAGAAGATCTCACAGATCTTCACTCCGCTGGTTCCGGCGATCGCCGCTTCCGGTCTGATCAAGGGACTTCTCTCTGCAGCTTCCAAGCTGCCGGCATTTGATGCATTCACTGCAACAAGTACCTACACACTGCTGAATACAGCAAGTAACATCATTTTCTTCTTTATGCCGATCTTCCTTGCATACACAGCAGCAAAGGCGCTCAAGTGCAATGAGATCATCGCTATGGTACTCGGTGCATTCCTCTGCCATCCGGTAATTGATGCGCTGATCCAGGATGTAGCGACCCCGTCCACGATCTTCGGACTACCTGTTATTAAAAAAGCGTTTACCATCGGTGAATCAACCAAGGTATTCAGCTATACAGAATCCGTAATTCCTATTATACTGGCAGTAATATGTCTTGCCTTCCTTGAAAAATGGCTGAAGAAGATCATTCCGGAGATCCTTCAGGTCATCCTTGTACCGGGTATCTGCCTGATCGTTATGGTACCGGTAATGCTGGTCGTTGTAGGTCCGGTAGGTATCTATGTAGGTTATGCAATTCAGTGGCTGTATCAGGCACTGTACTCCTTCAGCCCGCTGCTCGGCGGTATCATCGTCGGCGGTCTCTGGGGCGTATGCGTTATTTTCGGTGCACACAGAGCGCTGCTTCCGATCGGTCTGAACGACGTTGCGATTTCCGGAACCAACACACTGATGTGCTTTGCAGGTGCAGCTAACTTTGCTCAGGCAGGTGCTGCTCTTGGTGTAACCCTGAAGACAAAGAGTGCAGAGATGAAGCAGGTAGCAGGTGCAGGTGCTCTTTCCGCAGCACTGGTTGGTGTGACCGAGCCGGCGATCTATGGATGTAACCTTCGTCTCAAGAAACCGATGATCTGTGCCGTGATCGCAGGTGCCTGCGGTGGTGCTGTGATGGGTGTAGGTCATGCGATCAACACCGGATTTGCAAACAATGGTGTTCTGACGATCATGTCTTACTATGGAGAGGGAACCTCCTTTGCTCAGTTCATGGCTTACCTGATCGGTATTGCAGTTGCATTCTTCGGTGCAGCAGTACTGACCTTCCTGGTTGGCTTTGAAGATGATGTGAAAGTACAGGCAGCAGATGAGAACGCTGTAAAAAAAAATGAAGTTGAAGTAACCGCAGCAAATGCAGATGTAAAGATCTGTGCACCGGCAGAGGGTAAGGCCGTAAGCCTGAAGACCGTAAACGATGAGGTATTTGCATCTGAGGCACTCGGCAAGGGTGTTGCGATCATCCCGACCAAGGGTGAGATCGTTGCACCGGCAGACGGAAAGCTGACCGTACTGTATCCGACCCTGCATGCCATGGGACTGATGCTTGACAATGGTGTGGAGCTTCTGATCCATGTCGGAATCAATACTGTAGAAATGGACGGAAAAGGCTTCAAGAAATATGCGGAGCAGGGACAGCGCGTGAAGAAGGGTGATCGAATCGTAGGATTTGATATTGACGCGATCAAGGCTTCGAATTATGATCCTACTGTAATGGTAGTGGTATCCAACACAGATGATCTGGCTGGTGTAGGTTTCAGTGAGAAAGCAAAGGCTGACAGCAGTACAGAAGTGATTTTTGTAAAAAGATAATTGAGGTGAATTATGGCAGGATTTCCGAAGAATTTTCTCTGGGGTGCAGCATCGTCTGCATTCCAGATCGAAGGCGGCTGGGATGAAGACGGCAAGGGCATGACCGTTGCTGATTTCAACTCATTCAAACGTTCAGATCGACAGGCAGACAGCAAGGTAGCCAGTGATTTCTATCATCACTGGAAAGAGGACATCGCTCTGATGAAGGAGCTTGGTCTGAAGGTATATCGTTTCTCTATTTCCTGGGCAAGAATCATCCCGGACGGAGACGGAGAGATCAACCAGAAGGGAATTGATTTTTACAATCAGGTGATCGATGAGCTGATTGCAAATGATATTCTTCCTTTTGTGACCCTGTATCATTTTGACCTTCCTTATGCACTGGTTGAGAAGTATAATGGATGGGAGTCCAGACAGTGTGCCTTTGCATTCGAGAGATATGCAAGAGTATGCTATAAGGCTTTCGGAGACCGTGTAAAATGGTGGCAGGTCCACAATGAGCAGAACCTGATGATCCGCGTGGACGAGCGTATGAACATCAATGAGGCGGATCCGTGGAAAGCAGACAAGATTCGTGCGCAGATGGATTACCATATGTTCCTGGCACATGCCCTGTCTGTAAATGCCTGCCATGAACTGGTAGAGGGCGGCAAGGTCGGCCCTGCAGTATCCTCTACCTGCACCTATCCTCTGACCAACAAGCCGGAGGATGTATGGGCAGCCAAGATGAACGATGCATTCAAGACAGTCTACTGTCTCGACATGCACTATTACGGTGAGTATCCGGGCTACTATCTCCGCTATCTGAAAGAGCGCAATATCATGCCGGAAATGCCGGAGTCAGACCGCGAGATCTTAAAGAGTGCAAAGATGGATTTCATCGCACTGAATTACTACCGCACCCTCTGTGCAAGCTACCTTCCTGTCGATGAGGAGCATCCGATCGGCATGCGTGTTTACAGAGGAAATGAGGTGGATTTCGATCAGTACGGCTACTGCAGAGATGAGAAGAATACAAATCTGAAGGCCAGCGAGTACGGTGCGCAGATCGATCCGATGGGTCTGAGAATCGTTCTGAATGATTACTATGCGCGCTATCATCTGCCGCTGATCATTACAGAGAACGGACTCGGCACACCGGATGTGCTGACCGAGGACGGACGTGTCCATGATGATTATCGTATCGATTATATCAGAAGTCATCTGGATGCCATGGCACTGGCAATGGAAGACGGCGTTGATCTGATGGGTTACTGCCCGTGGTCTGTAGTGGATCTTCTGAGCTCTCACCAGGGCTTCAGAAAGCGTTACGGATTTGTCTACATTAACCGCGAAGACATGGATCTGAAGGATCTGAGCCGTATCCGAAAAGACAGCTTTTACTGGTATCAGAAGGTGATCGCTACCGGCGGCGAGGAGCGCTGATCCGTTCAGACTTGCAGAAAGGAGGGGCTGATCCATGCAGGTTGTAAAGGTCTTAAACAATTCACTGGTATTGGCCCTGAATGATGAGGGGCACGAAATCATCCTTATGGGAAAGGGCATCGGCTTCCATAAGGCAGCAGGCTACCGCCTGAAAAAAGAAGAGGTCGAGAAAGTCTTTGTGCTGGAAGACCGTTCGGTTTCCAGAAGTATTATCCGACTTGCTGCGGATGTGGACAGTGTCTTTTTCGAGATCACCAAGAAGGTGATCGACTATGCAAAAGAGCACTGGCACATGCAGCTGATGGATCACATCTATCTGTCACTGACCGACCATCTGGCCTATGCAGTGCGCCGTGTCAGAGAAGGCGTGATCATTCCGGATTTCTATGCACTGGAGCTTCGCAGATTCAATGAGGCGGAGTTCGATGTGGGAGAATATGCGCTGAAGATCGTGGAGGAGAAAACAGGGATCGCACTTCCTGAGGATGAGGCTTCCAATGTGGCCTTTCACTTCATCAACGCACAGCTGGATCATCCTTATAATGAGAGAAACCGGCGCATCAGTCAGATCACGGAAGAGGTGCTGACCATCGTTCGTTTGAACTTCCATCTGACCTACGACAGAGACAGTATCACCTATTCCAGATATGTGACACATGTCAGACTGTTTGCGCAGAGACTGGTTTCGGGATCGCTGCTGCCGGATGATGCATCCTCGCAGATCCTGTTCGAACAGATCCATCAGGTGCTGATCAATGAGCTTGCCTGCACTGAGAAAGTAGATCGGTTCGCGCGCGAGACGATGAATACGGCACTGTCAAATCAGGAAAAAATGTATCTGGCACTGCATATTCACCGAGTGCTTGAGGATGGGAATAAAAAATAACCGGTATACAAAGAAAAGGAGCTGTCGTAAAATAGATGAGATTTTCATATTTCATCTATGTAGCGGCGGCTCCTTTTTGCAATGTTTTGTCCAGAATTTTTCAAAAAGCACCGGAAACAGTGAAAAATGCAAATCCCGCTGTAATCTACGG
>JAUNAF010000091.1 GCA_030527715.1 Eubacteriales bacterium | reverse complement strand
ATGTCAAAAAAGTCTTGACCTAGAATTCAAAAATGAAATCCAGGTCAATGAAATGCAAAAAAAGTCTTGACCTGAAATCAGAAAATGAAATTCAGGTCAAGACTTTAGTATATAGATGGAAATTTTACTTAAGCAGCATGCGGCAGGTGTCATAAAATTCCGGATAACTGATCTTCACGCAGTCTGCGCCGAGGATCTCGGTCTCTCCGTCTGCGGCGAGTGCTCCGATCGCGAAGGACATGGCAATGCGGTGGTCGAGGTGACTGTCGATAACGGCACCGTGCAGAGGTGTACCGCCCTCGATGATCATTCCGTCGTCGGTAGCTTCGATCCTGGCTCCCATGGCCTTCAGATGATTTACAACAACATCGATACGGTTGGATTCTTTTACCTTCAGCTCGGCTGCATCGCGGATGACTGTCGTACCTTCTGCGAGGCAGGCGAGTACGGCGATCATCGGAAGTTCATCGATCAGTGTCGGGATGATAGCTCCGCCGATCTCTACTCCGTGCAGTGAACTGTATCTTACGAGCAGATCTGCGACAGGCTCTCCGCCGGCTATTGCTTCATTTAAGATTGTGATATCTGCGCCCATATCCTTTACGACGCGCAGGATACCGTCTCTGGTCGGATTGATGCCGACATTGCGGATCAGAAGCTCGGAACCCGGGACCATCAGTCCTGCAGCGATAAAGTAGGCAGCAGAGGAGATGTCTCCCGGAACAGAGATCTTCATTCCGACAAGCTCAGGTTCCGGAGTGATGACTGCGGTGGTGCCTTCGGAGCGGACATCAGCTCCAAAGCCCCGAAGCATCAGCTCTGTGTGATTGCGGGAAAGATTCGGCTCAGTAACGCTGGTCTTGCCTTCGGCATAGAGACCGGCGAGCAGGATCGAGGATTTCACCTGAGCGGAGGCAACTGGAGAATTATAGTGGATTCCGTGAAGCCTTGCACCACCGGTGATCTGGAGAGGAGCACAGTTGTTTCCGCGCAGGCTTCTGATCTGTGCACCCATCTGGGAGAGCGGATCCATGATGCGAAGCATCGGGCGGCTCTGAATGGAGGCATCGCCGTTGAGTGTGGTGTCAAAGGACTGACCGCAGAGAATACCGCTGATCAGTCTGGTCGTGGTTCCGCTGTTGCCGGTGTCGAGCATCTCGGATGGAGCGCTCAGGCCGTGAAGACCTTTTCCGTGAATCAGAATGCGCTCCGGAGTATCAAAGATCTCGATGCCGAGGCGGCGGAAACAGTCTATCGTTGAGAGGCAGTCTGCGCCGTGCAGAAAATTGGTGACCTCTGTAGTTCCGTTTGCAAGTGCGCCGAACATGACGGCGCGGTGTGAAATAGATTTATCTCCCGGGACGGTGAGTTCACCGCGCAGGGGAGAGGAAGCTTTCTGAAAAATCATTGATAAAATCCTCCATAAGGGTAAGCAGATCAGCGCTCGTAGATGATGTAACGGTATTTTCTCAGCAGTTCAGCAGCCTTTTTCTGTGCCTCCTCATCGTAGAATTCTACGCGAAGTACGGCCTCCTCGAATTCACGGTTGTGAACGATGCCGATATTTCTAAGGTTGATACCCTTGGTTGCCAGGATCGTAGCGAGGGTCGCGATACCTCCGGCCTCATCTACCATATCGCAGTAGAGCATATGTACCTTCTTGATTGGTCCGCTGGAGAGATCGGAGAAGGAATTGCGGTAAGCTCTGGATTCGCTGAACAGCTGATTGATGGCAGAGCCGTTGCGCTTTTTCAGCTGTACGCTGACCTCCTGCAGGCGGGTGATATAATCAGCGAGTACTTTGTCAATATTTTCTGCATTTGTCATGCAGATCTGTTCCCACATCTCCGGTGAGGAAGAGGCAATACGGGTGATATCCTTGAATCCGCCCGCAGCTACCGTGCGCATGGTCTCAGACGGAGTGTCCTCGTCGTGAACCAGATTTACCAGGGATGCTGCAATGATGTGCGGCAGGTGGCTGATGGCAGCGGTGACATAGTCATGCTCGTGATAGTCGATGACCAGCGGAATCGCCTTCAGAGATGAGACCAGTGCTACAAAGCGGTCAACATATTCCTGCGGCACCTCAGATTCCGGTGTGATGATATAGTAGGCATTTTCAATCAGATGATGCTTGGCATTTCTGATACCGAATTTCTCAGAGCCGGCCATCGGATGTCCGCCGATAAAGCAGTGCGTCAGAGAAAGTTCCTGTACGTGAGTGTGAATATCCGTTTTTGTGCTGCCGACATCGGTCAGAATACAGCCTTCTTTTAAAAGAGGTGCCAGAAGCGGCAGGCAGGAGGCATTGGTCTCTACCGGTGCGCAGAGAAAAATGATGTCACAGCGGGAAAATGCATCGTTGATCTCACGGTAGGCTTCATCGATGATTCCTTCTGAGAGTGCATAAGCTGTCGTCTGATCACTGCGGCTGACGGCCATCAGTGTCGCCTGAGGATAGTAATATTTGATAGCCTTGGCGATCGATCCCCCGATCAGGCCAAGTCCGATAAAACCTGCGGTAAAATGTTCGTTCATGAAAATTCCTTTCTTCTTATATAAAGTAGGTAGACCTGTGCATCATTCTACAGGTATTTGGGTGCAATGTCAACAGAGGGCGAAAAGGGGTAAATTGCAATTTTTCGTTAAATAACCAAAAAACCCTTGAAATTTTCAGGGCATTTTAGTAAAATATTCCCAAGGTATTTTGAAAACTAGAATTGGAGGAACACAACTATGAAAGTTTACACAACTGATAGGGTTCGTAACGTGGTTATCCTTGGTCATGGTGGCGCAGGCAAGACCAGCCTGACTGAGGCGATGGCTTATTTATCCGGTATTACCAGCAGAATGGGTACTGTAACAGATGGAAATACCGTAAGCGATTATGATAAAGAAGAGATCAAGAGAAAGTTTTCCATTAATACCACGGTACTTCCGATTATCTGGGGTGATATCAAGGTCAATATTTTAGATACACCGGGTTACTTCGACTTCGTCGGTGAAGTGGAAGAGGCAGCTGCAGCAGCAGACGCGGCAGTGATCGTTGTCAACGGCAAGAGCGGAGTGGAAGTAGGCACACAGAAAGCATGGGAGATCTGCGAGAAGTATAAACTTCCGAGAATGTTCTTCGTTACAAATATGGATATGGACCACACCAGCTTCCGTGCAGTCGTAGAGGGACTGACAGAGCTTTACGGAAAGAAGATCGCTCCGATCCATTTCCCACTGCGTGAGAATGAAAAGTTTGTAGGATATGTCAATGTTGTCAAGGCTGCAGCAAGACGCTGGACCGGCAAGGGCGAGAAGGTAGAGTGCGATATTCCGGATTACTCTGTAGAGTATCTTGAGAAGTATCGTGAGAGCCTGCTTGAGGCAGTTGCAGAGACCTCTGAGGAGATGATGGACCGTTACTTCGCAGGTGAGGAGTTCTCCCCGGCTGAGATCATGGCAGCTCTGACTATGAATGTTTCTGACGTATCCATCGTACCGGTTGCTATGGGTTCACCGGTCAATCTGCAGGGTGTTTCCAATATCCTGGATGATATCGTTCAGTACTTCCCGAGCCCGGACAAGAGAAAGAAAGCCGGCATCAACAATAAGACCAGCGAGATCTATGAGGCAAATTATGACTTCGCAAAGGCAAAATCTGCACAGATCTTCAAGACTATCGTGGATCCGTTTATCGGTAAATATTCTCTGATCAAGGTTGCCAGCGGCGTTATCAAGAATGATGATACGCTTTACAACCCGGTAAGAGATGCAGAAGTAAAGCTGAGCAAGCTGTATGTGATGGAAGGCAGCAAGGCGATCGAGGTTCCGGAACTTCACGCAGGTGATATCGGTGCGATCGGTAAGCTGAATGTCAGCAGAACCGGAGATACTCTTTCCACAAAGACCACTCCGATCCAGTATGCAGGCATTGATACTCCGATTCCGTATACCTATAAGAGATATTTCGCAAAGACCAAGGGCGATGAGGATAAAATCTCTCAGGCACTGTCCAAGATGATGCAGGAAGACCTGACCATGAAGGCTGTGAACGATTCTGAGAATCGTCAGTCTCTGATCTATGGTATGGGCGATCAGCACATTGATATTATCGTCAGCAAGCTGCTTGGCAAGTACAAAATCGAAGTAGAACTGGCTCGTCCGAAGGTAGCATTCCGTGAGACCATCCGCAAGAGCTCTGATGTAGATTCCAAGTACAAGAAGCAGTCCGGCGGACATGGACAGTACGGTCATGTTAAGATGCGTTTTGAGAATTCCGGAGATCCGGAGACCCCGTATGTATTCGAGCAGGTCGTAGTCGGCGGTGCAGTTCCGAAGAACTACTTCCCGGCAGTTGAGAAGGGTATTCAGGAGTCCGTTCAGAGAGGACCGCTTGCAGCATATCCGGTAGTAGGCGTGAAGGCTACTCTGTACGATGGATCCTATCATCCGGTAGACTCTTCCGAGATGGCATTCAAGACAGCTGCTATCCAGGCATTCAAGAAGGGCTTCATGGAGGCATCTCCGGTACTTCTTGAGCCGATCGCATCCCTGAAAGTGACTGTTCCGGATAAATTTACCGGTGATGTTATGGGTGATCTGAATAAGCGCCGCGGCCGTGTACTCGGCATGAATCCGGACCACAAGGGCGGACAGATCATCGAGGCAGATGTTCCGATGATGGAGCTGTACGGATATTCTACACAGCTTCGTTCCATGACCGGTGGAGCAGGAAACTTTGAGTATGAGTTTGCAAGATATGAGCAGGCTCCGTCAGACATCCAGGCAAAGGAAGTTGAAGCAAGAGCAAGCAAGGTAAAGGCAGGAGAGGAGTAAACCTCAAGCGCGATACCTTTTGTGAGGAAAGAGAATGAAAGCCCCGCGGGATTTTCCCGCGGGGCTTTTGTCTGCAGTTCAGATCGATTATTCTAACTCGAAGGCACCGGTGTAAAGCTGATAGTATTTTCCCTTCTGAGCAATCAGCTCAGCATGGGTACCGCGCTCGATGATGTGACCCTGTTCAAGGACCATGATCGCATCCGCATTGCGGACAGTGGAGAGACGGTGCGCGATAACAAATACGGTTCTGCCTTCCATCAGCTGGTCCATTCCCTTCTGAACGATCGCTTCAGTACGGGTATCGATACTGGAAGTCGCCTCATCGAGGATCATAACCGGCGGATTGGAGATGGCCGCACGTGCGATGGAGAGCAGCTGACGCTGACCTTGTGAAAGCTCGGAGCCGTTTCCGGTGATGACGGTATCGTAGCCCTCCGGAAGCATCTCGATGAAATCGTGTGCATTCGCGATCTTTGCTGCCTCGATGACCTCGGCATCGGTAGCATCGAGCTTTCCGTAACGGATATTTTCACGGATCGTACCGGTGAAAAGGTTGGTATCCTGAAGAACCATACCTAAGGAACGGCGAAGATCAGATTTACGGATCTTGTTGATGTTGATATCGTCGTAGCGTATCTTACCGTCGTCCAGATCGTAGAAACGGTTGATCAGGTTGGTGATGGTCGTCTTTCCGGCACCGGTAGCGCCGACAAATGCGATTTTCTGGCCCGGCTTCGCATACAGAGATACATTGTGCAGAACGATCTTGTCCGGATTGTAGCCGAAATCCACATCGTAGAAGCGGACATCTCCGGCCATCTTTGTGTAAGTCAGGGAACCGTCACCGTGCTGGTGCTTCCATGCCCAGGTACCTGTGCGCTCCGGGCATTCGGTGAGCTCACCGTCCACATATTTTGCACGTACAAGCTTTACATATCCCTGATCCTGCTCAACTGGCTCATCCATCAGCTCAAAGATACGCTCAGCTCCGGCGAGTGCCATAACGATGGAGTTGAGCTGCTGGGAGATCTGAGAAATCGGGTTCGTAAAGGATTTGCTCAGCTGCAGGAAGGTCGCGATCATACCGACGGTAATGCCGGCGATGCCGAAGCTTGCGAGGATACCGCCGACGATGGCGATGATCACATACTGCAGATTTCCGAGGTTGTTCATGATAGGTCCGAGGATGTTTGCAAAGCGATGAGCATTGGTTGCATTGCTGCAGAGCTCCTCATTCAGACGATCGAAGGCTTCCTTGGAACGCTCCTCATAATTGAAGACCTTAACGACCTTCTGACCGTTGATCATCTCCTCGATATAGCCGTTTGCAGCACCGAGGGATGCCTGCTGTTTCATAAAGTATTCGCCGCTCTTGCCGGCAACCTTGCCGGTAACCTTCAGCATGAAGAAAACAGAGACTGCAACGACAGCAGAGAGCGGGAGGCTGGTGGTGAGCATTGCAACGATGACAGATACGATCGTGATCGCGGAAGTCAGCACCTGACCGATACTCTGACCGAGCATCTGACGCAGGGTATCGGCATCATTGGTATAGCGGCTCATGATATCGCCGGCTTCATGAGTATCAAAGTAACGGATCGGCAGCTCCTGCATGTGTGAGAACATCTCATCACGGATCTCTTTTAACACACCCTGTGAGATGCGCACCATGATGCGTGAGTAGCACAGAGTTCCGAGTACGCCTGCAAGGTAGATGCATGCCATCTTTAAGAGCGTCTGAAGCAGAGCAGTGTAATCCGGTGTCGCCTGCTGCATCAGCGGAATGATATAGTCATCGATCAGTGTCTGCAGAAACAGGGAGGCAATGACTCCGGTCACGGAGCTTAAGAGAATGCCTGCTGCAACGATAAACAGCTGTATTTTGTGATCCTTCCACATATATCCGAGAAGACGCTTCATGGTTCCCTTGGGATCTTTACCGCGTCCGCCCTTTCCAAAGCCTCCGGCATGTCTGCCGCGGCCCATGGAAGGCATTTTTGTTGATTCTTTACTCATTCTGGTCACCTTCCTTTACCTGTGAATAGTAAACTTCCTGATAGATCGGGTTGGAAGCAAGCAGCTCCTCATGAGTTCCGAAGGCGGAGACAGCGCCGTTATCCAGCACGATGATCCTGTCAGCATTCTGTACAGAAGAGATACGCTGTGCAATGATCAGCTTTGTGGTATCCGGGATCTCTTTTGCAAAGGCATCACGGATCATGGCATCAGTCTTTGTGTCGACTGCTGAGGTGCTGTCATCGAGAATCAGGATGGCAGGTTTTTTCAGGAGTGCACGGGCGATACAGAGTCGCTGGCGCTGTCCGCCGGAGACATTGGAGCCGCCCTGTTCAATATGGGTGTCATACTTGTCCGGGAAGGTCTGAATAAACTCATCCGCCTGTGCAAGACGACATGCATGCTGCATTTCCTCATCGGTAGCATTCGGATTACCCCATCTTAAATTGTCCTTGATGCTGCCGGAGAAGAGAACATTCTTCTGCAGTACCATGGAGACGGCATCACGCAGCACCTGAAGATCATATTCGCGGACATCGTGGCCGCCGACTCTGACGGAACCTTCGGTGACATCATAGAGACGCGGGATCAGCTGAACCAGAGTGGATTTTGCACTTCCGGTTCCTCCGATGATACCGATCGTCTCGCCTGAGTGAATGGAGAGATGAATGTCCTTCAGGACAGATTTCTTCTCATTCTTGGCATAGCTGAAGAGTACATGGTCAAACTCAATGGAGCCGTCCGGTACTTCCATCAGAGGGGCATCCGGATCTGCGATATCCGGGACCTCGATCAGCACCTCAGTGATACGCTCCATACCTGCGCGGGAGATGACGATGAGAACGAAGATCATGGAGAGCATCATCAGACTCATCAGGATCTGCATAGTGTAGGTGAACATGGAAGTCAGCTGACCGGTCGTCATATCACCGGCAACGATCAGATGTGCACCGAACCAGGAGATCAGCAGCATGCAGAGATAAACACAGAACTGCATGACCGGTCCGTTGAAAGCGATCAGCTTTTCGACTCTGGTGAAATCATTGTAAATATCTCCGGAGATATCCTCAAATTTCTTTTTCTCAAAATCCTCTCTTACGAAGGATTTTACGACACGGATGCCGTGCAGGTTCTCCTGAACGACATTGTTGAGTTTGTCATAGGTCTTGAACACACGCTTGAAAATCGGATGAGCGTGGGACATGATATAGTATAAAGCAAAGCCGAGGATCGGAATGATCACCAGATAGACGATGGTCAGTCTCGGACTGATTCTAGATGCCATGAGCAGTGCGGAAACGAGCATGATCGGTGCACGCACGGCAATACGAATTACCATCTGGTAGGCATTCTGAACATTGGTAACATCTGTGGTCAGACGGGTGACCAGGCTGGATGCAGAAAAACGGTCAATGTTGTAGAAGGAGAAATTCTGCACCTTGTAGAACATATCTTTTCTGAGGTTTTTTGCAAAACCTGCGGAAGCGGATGCGGCAAAGTTACCGGCGAGTACTCCGAAAAACAGAGATGCCATGGCAGCAGCCACCAGGATAATGCCGTATTTGATAACGAAATCCATGTCACCGACGGAGATGCCTTTATCGATCAGTGATGCCATCAGATATGGAATCAATACCTCAAGGAAGACCTCCAGGATGACACAGAGCGGGGCAAGAAGCGAGGGAGTCTTATATTCCCGGACACTGCCCATAAGATTTTTCAGCATAGGAATCATCACACCTTTCTTATAATAAAGTTTCAAAGTTCTTATTTCTTTTCTCTGCAGTCACAGAGCTTTGTCTCAATGCGTACAAGCATTTCCAGCAGCTTTTTATATTCCGCTTCTGTAAATTCGGACTGCAGGGTCTGTTCGAAATCATTCAGAATGTCAAAAAAGCTCTGACGTGCCTCCCAGCCTTTTTCTGTGAGTGTCAGCTTTTTTAATCGCGCATCATTCTGTACCGAACATCTCTGTACATATCCGCTGGTTTCCAGGTTGGAAATGACGCTGGTCACTGAGGAACGACGGATCCGGAAAGTCTGCTCAATATCTCTCTGGAAAATATCCTGCCCCCGGTTCTGGGAGTCGCCGATCATTTCGAGCACGCGTGCCTGAAGTCCTGTCAGATTCAATGCAGAGAGCTGTGCGTCCAGAGAACGGCGGATGAGATGAGAAGCAATGTGAATATGAGATCCGATCTGATTCGTAGATAGTATGGGGATCACCTCGCTTTACCATGATTGTTAGACAACGTTA
>JAUNAF010000090.1 GCA_030527715.1 Eubacteriales bacterium | reverse complement strand
CCTTTTATTATGCCTTTTATTTCGCTATTCCACCGGAAGCTTGATGACCAGCTTTCTGTATCTGTGCTGATTTTCTGTATGAGCGATCGGACGGTGTGCATCGCTCGGGAAGGCTGCATAGAACATGCCTTCTGAGATCAGCATACTGTGTGCTCTGTCTCCATCCAGAAGCTCGCAGTCCTTTTCCTCACTGTAAGGTGTGCTGACGGTCAGTCTGGAAATTTCTTCCCAGGCAACCTCCTCACAGCCTTCTGTCAGGATCTGGACATCGATATATCTGCGATGTGCCTCATAGCTTCCCTCAGTCATCGGAACGGTCTCCCCCTCCTGTACCATCAGAAAGCCTCCCTCAAACTCATATCTTCCGATCTTTGGATGCTCACCAAGCTCCTCTGCTTTGCGCATGGCATTCGCAAGATTCGGCAGAAGCTTTTCATAAAACATAATTTTGTCTACGCGGTCAATAATCATCTTTTTCCCCTGATTCCGACCTACTGCTGATTAATATAATTGATCAGTCCCTCGGCCTTAATAATTTTCTGCATGAATTCCGGGAATGCCTGTCCCTTGAACTCAGTGCCCTTGGTACGATTGTAAATCATACCACTGTCGAAATCAACCTCTACCTGATCACCTGCCTCAATTCCTCTGGAAGCTTCCGGACATTCAATGATCGGAAGACCGATATTGATCGCATTGCGGTAAAAAATACGCGCAAATGTCTCAGCGATTACACAGCTGACACCTGCAGCCTTGATTGCGATCGGTGCATGCTCTCTGGAAGAACCGCATCCGAAGTTTTTATCCGCAACGATAATATCACCTTTCTGAACCTTATGGATAAACTCCTTGTCGATATCCTCCATGCAGTGGGTTGCAAGCTCTGCCGGATCAGAGGAGTTCAGGTATCTTGCCGGAATAATTACATCCGTATCTACATTGTCGCCATATTTAAAAACAGTTCCTGCTGCCTTCATCTTCATCGTCTCCTTTTCCTACGCAAATATTGACCCTACATTCCAAGCTCAGACGGTACGGAAATCTTACCGGTAACAGCACTTGCAGCTGCGACTGCCGGGCTTGCCAGATAAACCTCTGACTTTACATGACCCATACGTCCGACAAAGTTACGGTTGGTTGTGGAAATGCAGCGCTCTCCCTCTGCAAGGATACCCATATATCCGCCGAGGCACGGTCCGCAGGTCGGTGTACTTACAACAGCACCGGCTTCGATAAAGATCTTTAACAGACCTTCCTCCATTGCCTGAAGGTAGATCTTCTGGGTAGCCGGAATAATGATGCAGCGAATGCCCTTTTTCACCTTGCGTCCCTTTAAGATCTCTGCAGCCACACGGAGATCATCCATGCGTCCGTTTGTGCAGGATCCGATCACTGCCTGATCAACTATAACATCCTCTGTGATCTCAGCCATCGTCTTGGTATTCTCCGGAAGGTGCGGGAAAGCGATCGTCGGCTCAAGCTTGCTCAGGTCGATGGTGTACTCCTCATCGTAAACAGCATCCTTATCCGCCTCAAAGATCTTCGGCTCACGCTGTGAATGCTCCTTCATATAGGCAAGTGCCTTCTCATCCACAGGGAAGATACCGTTCTTTCCGCCTGCCTCGATCGCCATATTTGCGATCGTAAAACGGTCATCCATGGACAGGTTTGCCACTCCGTCACCGGTAAACTCCATGGAACGGTATAACGCGCCATCCACACCGATCAGTCCGATAATGTGGAGAATCACGTCCTTTCCGCTTACCCATTTTGACGGCTTTCCGGTCAGGTTGAAGCGGATCGCTGACGGTACCTTAAACCATGCCTTTCCTGTCGCCATGCCTGCTGCCATATCCGTACTGCCGACACCTGTGGAAAATGCGCCGAGCGCGCCGTAGGTACAGGTATGTGAATCCGCACCGATGATCACATCTCCGGCAACGGTCAGTCCGCTTTCCGGAAGCAGTGCATGCTCAATACCCATCTGTCCTACATCAAAATAGTTGGTGATATCATGCTTTGCCGCAAACTCACGCACGCACTTACAGTGCTCTGCAGATTTGATATCCTTGTTCGGAATAAAATGGTCCATTACCAGAGCAATCTTATCTTTATCAAAAACTCCGTCTTTTGAAAACTTATCCATCTCATGGATCGCTACCGGAGATGTAATATCATTTCCCAGTACCAGGCTTAATTCAGCCTCGATCAGCTGTCCTGCTTCAACGGACGGAAGTCCAGCTGCAGCTGCAAGGATTTTCTGTGTCATTGTCATTCCCATGTTGGTTCCTCCTCTCATTCAAGCGTCCGGCTTCATTTTCGTCTGTATATCCAAAAACGCTTATTGGTAGAACTATAGCATAAATCCATTTCTATTTCTACAGAAATTTATCTCTTTAAAGCAAAAGAATATCCGTCGGACATTTTCCTTGCATGCCCGATAAGAAAAAATCCCCTGTTTTCCGAAAATCTCGACAAAACAGGGGACTCTTTACACTTATTCTACTGTGAAAGTCCCGGACAGCGGCTGAGCAGATGTCGAGTTTACTCGAGCAGATGCTCAGACATTAGACTTTCATACTTGGTGATATTCTGCGCCAGCAGAGCATGTACGTTTAGTTATTGATCAGCTTATCCTCGCCGTTCCAGCTGTACAGCTTACGGATCTCCTCGCCGACAACCTCTGACGGATGCTCAGCGGCAAGCTTACGCATAGCCTTGAAGTGTACCTGGCTGCCTGCAGAAGACATATCCAGCAGGAAGTCTTTTGCGAAGGTACCATCCTGGATATCAGAAAGGATCTTCTTCATAGCCTTCTTGGTATCGTCAGTGATGATCTTCGGTCCTGTGATGTAATCGCCGTACTCAGCAGTGTTGGAGATAGAATATCTCATACCTGCGAAACCGGACTGGTAGATCAGGTCAACGATCAGCTTCATCTCGTGGATACACTCGAAGTAAGCATTTCTCGGATCGTAGCCAGCCTCAACCAGAGTCTCAAAACCAGCCTGCATCAGTGCGCAAACACCGCCGCAGAGAACTGCCTGCTCACCAAAGAGGTCAGTCTCGGTCTCAGTACGGAAGGTAGTCTCAAGAACACCTGCTCTTGCGCCGCCGATTGCCAGTGCATATGCCAGAGCCATCTCTAATGCCTTTCCGGTTGCATTCTGATGAACAGCTACCAGACACGGAACACCCTTGCCTGCCTGATACTCACTTCTTACAGTGTGGCCCGGTCCCTTCGGTGCGATCATGGTAACGTCTACATTTGCAGGCGGAACGATGCATCCGAAATGAATGTTGAATCCATGAGCGAACATCAGCATGTTGCCCTCTTCCAGGTTCGGCTCAATGTCTTTCTTGTAAAGAGCAGCCTGCTTCTCATCGTTGATCAGAATCATGATGATATCAGCTCTCTTTGCAGCCTCTGCTGCTGTATATACCTCAAAGCCCTGCTCTTCAGCCTTTTTCCAGGAACGGCTTCCCTCATAAAGACCGATGATTACATGGCATCCAGACTCTTTTGCGTTAAGTGCATGTGCATGTCCCTGACTACCGTAACCGATCACAGCAATGGTCTTGCCCTCGAGCATTGAGAGATTACAGTCCTCCTGATAATAGATCTTTGCTTCTTCCATTTTCATTCTCCTCCGTAAAAAATTTAAGTATATATGGTTAAAGGGATATCCTCTAGCACATCAGTTACAGATATCTGACATCGTCTGCACCTCTGGACAGTCCGGTGATACCGGTTCTGGCCAGCTCCAGAATCTCATGATCAGAAATAAGGTTCAGGAATGCTTCCAGCTTCGGCTGATCTCCGGTCAGTTCAATGATCAGAGAATCCTTGCTCACATCCACAACCTTCGCACGGAAAATATCGCAGATTGCATTGATGCTCTGACGGTCCGCTGCATCTGCACGAACCTTCACCATGATCAGCTCACGATTTACGCTCTCTCCGTCCTTGAGTGACTTGACATCAACGACATCGACCAGCTTTGCCACCTGTTTCTCGATCTGATCCAGGATCTGCTCATCCCCTCTTACAACGACTGTCATACGGGAATATCTCGGATCTGCTGTCTCACCAACAGTAAGACTGTCAATATTATAGCCACGGCGGCTGAACAGGCCTGCAACTCGGCTAAGCACACCGGCGGTATTGTCCACCAGCATCGATAGAACTCTGCGTTTCATAATACTTCTCAGCTCCTTTGTGCGTATTAACTGGTATTTTACCAACGTTCACACCTTTTGTCAACAAATGTATCTGCTCAAACACCTATTGTCTGTCGATAACTTTTTTCTGTTCCTCATAAAAATGCTGTATGATCGCGCGCCTTGTAATGATTCCGATAAAGATCTGATTGTCATCCACCACCGGAACAAAGTTCTGATTCATGGAAGTCAGTACCAGATCCTCGATCTCACAGTTGATATTGATTGCCTCATTATACCAGCGGCGTTTTACGACTGACAGCGGGTAGCTCTCCAGTTCCTGTACTTCCTGCACCGGATGCTGCTTCAGAAACCACAGCATATCTCCCTCTGTTATCGTATCGACATAATGTCCCTCCTCATCGATCACCGGAACTGCTGAAAACCCGTACCGTTCCATCTTTTCGATCGCCTGGCGGAGTGTAAACCCCTTCTGAAGAAATGTCACCTCACTCTTTGGCTTCAGAAAAAACAAAATATTCATTTATAACCCCCGTTATGATTCCCCTATTCAGTTTTCTGTATCAGTTGCAGCCTCCCTTGTCGCCTCGGTGACCGCCTCTGTCTCTGACTCTGTATCAATGATCGTCGCTTCCTCGGTAAAAGATGCTGTCTCCTGCTCTGATACCCACTCAGTCTCTTCCGTCACGATCTCCTCTTCGGATACAGTGTCCGCCTGAACATCTGTCTGCAGAATCATCGCCACTCTTCCCGTCTTGTCATGGAGTGCCTCAAATTCCGCAAATTTTCTCGTCACAATGCCTTCCAGCGGATCATTGATCTGAATCGTCTGATTTTCCAGATCATATCCGGAGATCACGACGCAGTGCTCCGAAGAATACCATTGATAAGTGTTGCTGCCGAAGCTGCTGGTCATCTCCGTAAATTCCGGCTCCTGCATATACATGGAACTCCAGACGACTACCGGTGTTCCCTCTGATACATATTTCAGAAGATCTCTCAGGCTGGTTCCCGTAAGCTCATAGGCCATACAGTTATCATACCCCTGATCCTCAAAGAAATCCAGTGCTGTAGCTACCAGCGCCGGAGCATAGCAGCCGGCACCGGACTCCGTAAACGGATCGCCGATATAGCCGAGTGCCATATTATCGTTCTCGCGATTGTAAAGCAGAAATTCTGATGCGATCGTGGTTTTGGAAATATCAAAGCCCTCATACATCAATGCCATGGTCAGCGCAACTGACTCACAGCCGGTCGGCAGCTCCGGTTTCTGCAGGATCTCCGGAACTGCAAGATAGATCGCATTTGAAATCTCCATATCTTCCGTGATTCCGAATGCTTCCTCTGCCTCCTCCTTCTGCTGGATCTTAAATTCTTTCAGCAGACGTTCTCTGTCTGTGTTGCGGATGCTCTGATAATTGCCTTCTCCTTCTTCCGGAAGTGTCTCATCCGCTCCGTGTGTCTCCCCTTCTTCTGAAGATCGCTCTTCTGAATGTTCTTCGGTATACTGTTCCTCTGAAGGATCCTCTTCAGTAAACGTCTCTTCAGAACCGCTCCCCTCCGGACCTTCGTCTTCCAACCATGCCTCATCGGATGTGCTGTACTCGTCTACCAGAATCTCTTCCTCAGCATTTGCCATACCTGACTGGCTGCAGAAAACAATTGCTGCAATCAGCAGAGCTGTCATATTTTTTTTCTTCATTTAAAGATCGTCACCTCGTATATCCCGTTTATTTTCTGTTATTCAACATAGACAATGCCAAAAGCACCCGGCCCAATATGGGTACCGATCGTTGCTCCGATTCCACGCAGCTTCGGAGTGCCGTAATCGATGCCTTTTTTCTCAAGTGCCTTGATAAAGCCTGCACAGTTTTTCTTATCCATGGAGTAGATAAAGTAGATCGGATAGGTCTCATCCGGACGATGCTCCTCCAGGATCGCTGCCACCTGCTTGTACGCATGGCGCATACCGATCTGTTTTCCGCAGACCTCGAGATTTCCCTCCGGATCAAATGCAATGATCGGCTTTAAGTTTACCATCTTCGCGATACCTGCCTCTGCTCTTGAAAGACGGCCGCCTTTCTGAAGATATTCCAGTGTATCCAGTCCGGCATAGAGACGGATCCTCGGTCTGAGCTCCTCCAGAGCCTTTACGATCTCCTCAGCGCTGCATCCCTGATCTCTCATGCGCACTGCACAGTCTACCATAAAACGCATTCCGAGCGTTGCGATCTTACTGTCCATAATGTAGATATTGTCATATTCTGCCATGTTCTTTGCGAGCATTGCACCCTGAATCGTTCCGCTTAAGGTCTTTGAGATCAGAATCGCAATCACGGTATCGCCGGATGCTTTTGCCTCTTCAAAGCAGTCAAGAAAGCCTGTGATCGCCGGCTGTGAGGTCTTCGGCAGCTCTTTTTCACTTACCAGACGCTCGTAAAACTCCTCTTTCGAGAGTTCTTCCATATCCAGAAAACTTTCGTCACCGAAGGTGATGGTCATCGGAATGCAGGTTATGTTTCTCTTCTGAATCTCCTGTGCAGAGTAATCTGCAGCAGAGTCCGTAATAATTCGAATCGCCATTTTATTCTCCTGATGTATGATAAAAATTCATGCTAATGTCTCTTGTGCTATCATGGAATATACTCGCGTTTATCCTGAGTGTCAAATGAAAGTTTTCTTAAATTTTCGCCACTTGTTTTTTTTTACCTATCTCTATATACTTAGATAGTATCAAATTGATCCTATATTATAAATAGAAAGGAAATTACATGGAATATATTGAATTTCTTAAAGCGATCCTGTTCGGAATCGTAGAAGGCATCACGGAATGGCTGCCGATCAGCAGCACCGGTCATATGATCCTGCTGGATGAATTTGTGAAACTGAACGTTTCACAGGAGTTTTTGTCTATGTTCCTCGTTGTCATCCAGCTCGGTGCTATACTCGCCGTAGTCCTGCTGTTCTGGAACCAGCTCTGGCCGTTCTCGACTAAGGAAAAGTTCTTTATCAAAAAAGATACCTTTTCCATGTGGTTCAAGATCCTGGCTGCCTGTGTTCCTGCAGCGATCGTCGGTATTCTGTTTGATGATCAGCTCGATGCCCTCTTTTACAATTACTGGGTAGTGGCACTCTCACTGATCGTTTTCGGTATTCTCTTTATTGTGATCGAGATCCAGAACAAGGATATGCGCCCGAAGGTAACTTCCGTATCTCAGATCACCTACAAAACAGCTCTCTGGATCGGTGCTTTTCAGCTGATCGCTGCTGTCTTTCCGGGAACTTCCCGTTCCGGAGCAACGATTCTCGGTGCTCTTATGATTGGTGTAGCAAGACCTGTTGCTGCTGAATTCACTTTCTATCTTGCGGTACCGGTCATGCTCGGTGCAAGCCTGCTGAAACTGCTCAAATTCGGACTCTCCTTCACCTTTCTGGAAGGAACGCTCCTGCTGGTCGGCATGGTGGTTGCCTTTGTCGTTTCCATCGTTGTCATCCGTTTTCTGCTCGGCTACATCCGCAAGCATGACTTTAAGGTGTTCGGTGTCTACCGTATTCTGTTAGGTATCGCCGTGCTCGTATATTTCTGGGGAATTAAGGGTTAATTATGTCTATGCAAATTCAGGATTCTATTTTTCAGCTTCCTGCAGATGTGCAGGAGATTATCCATGTACTGGAAGATGCAGGTTACGAAGCCTTCGCCGTCGGCGGATGTGTCCGCGATGTACTGCTTGGCAGAACTCCTTCCGACTGGGATATCACGACCTCTGCTCTTCCTGAGCAGGTCAAAGCTCTGTTTCCGCGCACTGTGGACACGGGAATCGCCCATGGAACTGTGACCGTCCTTATGAAAAAAGAGGGCTATGAGGTCACCACCTACCGCATCGACGGTCTCTATCTGGACGGCCGCCATCCGAGTGAGGTTCTGTTTACACCGGAGCTTCGTGAGGACCTGCGCCGCAGAGACTTTACGATCAATGCCATGGCCTACAGTCCGCGAACCGGACTGGTCGATCTCTATCACGGTATAGAAGATCTGGAAAAAGGTATCATTCGCTGTGTGGGCATCGCCGAGGAGCGTTTCTCCGAAGATGCCCTGCGTATCCTGCGCGCGATCCGCTTTGCCGCCCAGCTTGGCTTTGAGATTGAATCGGAAACCCGTCTGGCGGCACAGAAGCTCGCCGGAAATCTTCAGAAGATCAGCGCTGAGCGTATCCGCACAGAGTTGGTAAAGCTGCTCATTTCCCCGTATCCGGAGCTTCTTGCAGATGCGTATGAGATGGGCCTGACCGCCGTTTTCCTTCCGGAATTTGATGCGATGATGCAGACAGAACAGCACAATCCGCACCACTGCTATTCCGTGGGAATGCACACGATCCGTGCGATTCAGGAGATCCGTCCGGATCCTGTGCTCCGCATTGCCATGCTGCTGCATGACATTGCAAAGCCGCTCACAAAAACCACGGTAGACGGCGTAGACCACTTTAAGGGGCATGTTCCTGCAGGCAGTGAGCTTGCGGTAAAGATCCTCCGTCGTCTGAAATTCGACAATGATACGATCGCAAGAGTCAAACGCCTAATCCTCTACCACGATTCCCGACCGGCAGCAGCAAAACCTGTGCTCCGCCGTCTGATGTGCAAGGCCGGCCCGGATCTGTTTCCGGATCTGTTTGAGGTCATGAGAGCGGATCTGCTCGCCCAGAGCCTCTACCGACGTGAAGAAAAGGTCGCTCATAATCAGCAGCTCTATGTCGTCTATGAGGAAATCTTAAGAGACAACGAATGCGTCTCCCTGAAGGATCTGGCAGTCTCCGGACGCGATCTGATCGCTGCCGGCATGAAGCCCGGACCAGAACTCGGAAAGGTTCTGCAGCAGCTTCTCGACGACGTTGTCGAAACACCGGAGCATAATACCAGAGAATATCTGTTAAATACACTTTCACGTTGATAGGGCGGGATAGTTTCATAGAAGTTTATAAAAAAAGGGGCTGTGAAATAAACACCCCATGAGAAAAGGCCATCTGGTCTCGCAT
>JAUNAF010000089.1 GCA_030527715.1 Eubacteriales bacterium | reverse complement strand
CCTATGGATCGTTTTTTTATCAAGTGTGCAACTTCATTTTACAATCGGCGAATAAAAAAAACGGAGAGGAAAAAAGATGATCAGAAGAATTATTCATATTGATGAAGAGAAATGCAACGGTTGTGGAGCATGTGCAGGAGCCTGCCATGAGGGAGCGATCGATATGGTGGACGGTAAGGCAAAGCTCATGAGAGAGAGCTACTGTGACGGCTTAGGTGACTGTCTTCCGGCCTGTCCGACCGGTGCGATCACCTTTGAGGAGCGGGAGGCTCCGGCTTACGATGAGGCAGCAGTGCTTGCATCCAAGAAAAAGGCTGGTGCAGCCGTACAGAGCGGATGCCCGGGCAGCAGAGCAAGAATGATCTCCAGAGAGGCAGCTCCGGTGTCTGAGATGAACACCGGCGCAGCACCAGCAGTAAGCCAGCTGCAGCAGTGGCCGGTACAGATCAAGCTTGTACCGGTGCAGGCACCGTACTATGACGGCGCTAATCTTTTAGTAGCTGCAGACTGTTCTGCTTATGCATACGCTGATTTCCACAAGGATTTTATCCGCAATCACATCACTCTGGTTGGCTGTCCGAAGCTGGATTCTGTGGATTATTCCGAGAAGCTGACTGCCATTATCGCTCAGAATAACATCAAGAGTGTTACCGTTGTGCGCATGGAGGTTCCGTGCTGCGGAGGTATCGAATTTGCAGTGAAGAAGGCACTTCAGGCCAGCGGAAAGTTTATTCCGTGGCAGGTCGTTACGATCTCCACAGACGGAAGGATCCTTGACAGATAAAGTCGGGCTTTTCTAAGCCTGACCAAGCAGCACCCGGAGGATCTCAGCGGAAGCAGCGGAGACGCTTCCCTGGATCATAGCGGTATCTCCGCCTCCTTTTGCAGAAAGTTCACTGCGAAGGCGGACGGCGAGTTCTCGGCAGTCTCTGGTGCGGCTTCCGATGATAAAACGATAGCCGGCGGTGTCATCCCCAGTAAAAAGGGCACAGATACCGTCATGCTGTTCTACAAGCATATTTACAACAGAACGTGCAGTTTTTGGATCAGCATCTGCATCAAAAAGAACTGCATCATGATCAGAGACCGGGATCGCGGCTGCTTTCTGCTCGAGTATCTGCTGCTTCAGTGCAGCAGCTGAGAGCTTAAGCTCGTGATTTTCGGTCTTGATTTTTGTCACGAATTCCGCAAGATGCTCCTGGCTGGTGGAGAGCAGAGCAGTAAGGGAACGGATCACTTCATCCTTTTTGCGAAGCTCACGGATCATGCGAAGACCGCAGAGAATGGTGATGCGTACACCTCCCTTGTAATTCTGCAGACTCATGACCTTGAGACCGCCGATCTCACCGGTTCTTCGAACATGGGGAGCACAGCAGGCACAGACATCATAGCCTTCCACGGTCACGATACGGATCGGGGGCTCCATTTCCTTTTTGCTGCGATAAGGAAGCTTGGCGAGCTCCTCAGCGGACGGATAGCAAGCAGTGATCGCGGCATTTTTCTGAATGGCGATGTTGGCGGCTTCCTCAATGGAGATCACTTCGTCGTAAGTGAGCTTTCCGTTAAAATCGAGGGAAACTACCTGGTCACTCAGATGGAAGCCTACATTTTCATAGCCGTAGCGCGCATGGACAATGCCGCTGAAGATATGCTCTCCGGAGTGCTGCTGCATATTTGAAAAGCGGTAGTCGAAGTCAAGGATACCATCAACGCGGCTTCCAGTTTCCAGAGGGGACTCTGTGTAATGATAGATGATGCCCTGCTGAATCTGCACATCGAGCACCTCAATACCGTTCAGGGTTCCGTGATCCGGAGTCTGTCCGCCCTGTTCCGGAAAGAATAAAGTCTGGTCAAGAACGATCCGATAACGGATGGAACCATCCTCTGCAGTAACTTCCGTACAGTCCAGTACAGTTGCCTGAAAGCTGTCCGCATAGGCATCGCGGTCATAGAGACAAATCGTTTTTTCTGAAGTATTCATAAATTTTTCATCCTTTTATCAAGCGTTTGCTTTTCATTATAGAGTCCGACGGTGAAAACAGCAAGGTAAAATAGAGACAGCCGAAGAATTTTGTGATAAGATGGACAATGTTATCAAAAAAGAACTGAAACGAGGAAATAAAAATGAAAGAAAATCTGAAAAAGATGATCCGGTATTACCGACCTTACCGGGGAATCTTCTGGGCAGATCTGTTTTTTGCGTTTCTGTCCGCAGTGGTTGCATTGACGATTCCGCTGATCGTGCGGTATGTGACAAATACGCTGATCTATCAGGAGCCGGAAGTGATCCTGCATCAGCTGATCTATATTTCCATAGGGCTGCTGATCCTTCTCGGAATCGATTTTTTCAGCCGTTACTTTATTGGAAACTATGGACATGTGATGGGATCCAAGATGGAATATGACATGAGGGCAGAGATCTTTGGACATATGCAGAAGCTGTCCTTTTCCTTCTATGATGATGCGAAGGTCGGACAGCTGATGAGCCGTATCACATCTGACCTCTTTGATATCACCGAGCTGCTTCATCACGGACCGGAGAATCTGATCCTCTCGATCCTGAAGATCGCCGGTGCGCTTCTGATCCTGCTTGGGATCAACCGCAGACTGGCATTTGCAGCATTCATCGTACTTCCGTTCATGCTGTTTTTTACCTTCCGCATGAACAAAAAAATGCGTGCAGCCTTTGCCAGAAACCGTGAGAAGATCGCTGATATCAACGGACAGATCGAGGACAGTCTTGCAGGTATTCGCGTCGTAAAATCCTTTGCAAACGAAGAGATCGAGGAAGAAAAGTTTAAAATCGGAAATGAGGGCTTCCTTGCCGCAAAGAAAAACAGCTACCGCTATATGGGTCTGTTCGGTGCAGGAGTACATTCCTTCAACACCCTGATCCAGTTCTGTGTGATCATCACAGGCGGCGTGCTGATCGCAAAAGATATGCTGAATGTGAGTGATCTGATCACCTTCCTGCTGTACATCAATGTATTTACCGATCCGATCAGAACACTGGTAGACTTTACTGAGCAGTTCCAGAACGGTTATACCGGTTTCCAGAGATTTCTGGAGATCCTTGCAGTGGAACCGGATATTCAGGATGCGGCTGATGCCGTTGATCTGGAAGATATCCGCGGCAATATCAGATTTCAGGATGTTTCCTTCCGCTATGGTGAGGATTCCGATAAGGTGCTGAATCACATTTCTCTGGATATTCCGGCAGGTTCCTACATGGCGCTGGTCGGTTCTTCAGGAGCTGGTAAGACCACCCTCTGCTCTCTGATACCGCGATTTTATGATGTGACAGACGGAGAGATCAGTATCGATGGAAAGGATATCCGAAAAGTGAAACTGAAGAGCCTGCGCGACCAGATCGGTATCGTTCAGCAGGATGTCTATCTGTTTGCGGGAACGGTTATGGACAATATCCGTTACGGAAGACCGGATGCCACTGATGAGGAAGTGATCGAGGCAGCGAAAAATGCAAATGCGCACGAATTTATTTCTGAACTTCAGGACGGATATCAGACAGATATCGGACAGAGAGGAATCAAGCTTTCCGGAGGTCAGAAGCAGCGTCTCTCGATCGCCCGCGTATTTCTGAAGAATCCTCCGATCCTGATTTTTGATGAGGCGACGTCAGCGCTGGATAATGAAAGCGAACATGTCGTTCAGGAGTCCCTGGAACGCCTCGCAAAGAACCGTACCACACTGGTGATCGCACATCGCCTGTCCACCATTCAGAATGCAGGAAATATCCTCGTGCTCACAGATGAGGGAATCGCAGAGTCCGGAACTCACAGAGAACTGCTGGAGAAAGGCGGTATCTATGCAGGACTGTATCATGTAGGTGATGCACAGACTTCATAAATAACGAGAAAAATAAAAAGAATGCCCATGAATATCAAGCATGATAGACATGGGCATTTTTGATATGTTTAAGATTCCATAAAGTCGGTATCAAGAGCAACGTTGAAGGTATAATCCGGATAAAGCTCTTCAGCCTCCTTGATAATGTGTCGGTAGACAGCGGTTCGGTCCTCTGCATCGAAGCTGACGATCACATCAAAACGGATCGATTTCTTTTTCTCATTCAGATAAAAACCGTGCATCTGGCGGATATGCGGATGGGACATGACCATCTTTCTCAGGGTTTCCCGAACTTCTACAGCATGCGCATCCTTTGTATTGATCGAATAGACACCGATCGCGGTCAGCAGAATGTGATGTTTTCCGTATACCGTCATCTGAATGGAACGGATCAGTTCGTCGAGTTCATCTGCAGTGTAGGTGTCCGGAACCTCGATATGGAGAGAACCGCGGTATTCATTCGGACCGAAATCTGCAAGCACCAGATCATAGACACCCTGGACATCCTGAAACTCCAGGACGGTCTTTTTGATTTCCTTTGCGAGATCTGCGTCCACACGCTCTCCGAGAATACGGGAGATGGTCTCAAACAGCATTTCTGCACCGGACTTGATAATGATGACGGAGATCACTGCACCGAGCCAGGATTCAAGAGAAATTCCGGAAAACAGGTAGATGCCTGCTGCCAGAAGAGTGGAAGCTGAGATCACGGAATCCAGAGTCGCATCTTCTCCTGAATTTACAAGTGCATCGGAATCGGTTTTGACACCTACGGATTTTACATATCTTCCGAGCACGATCTTTGTCACGACGCCGACCGCAACGATGATCAGGGCAACGGAAGAGTACTCCGGTGTTTCCGGATGCAGGATCTTCTTGACAGACTCTGTCAATGAAGTGATGCCGGCATAGAGAACCAGGAAGGAGATCGCCATGGCACTGAGATATTCGATACGTCCGTAGCCGAACGGATGCTTTTTGTCCGGCTCTTTTCCGGCAAGCCTGGTGCCTACGATGGTGATGACACTGGAGGCGGCGTCAGAAAGGTTGTTAACGGCATCCAGCGTGATGGCGATCGAGTTGGTCAGAGTGCCGATGACCGCCTTGAAAACGGATAAAAAAACATTGGTTATGATTCCGATGATACTTGCGCGGACGATCTGCCGGCTTCTGGAATCGGTCTGAGATTTCTGTTTCATAATGAAAAAACTCCTTTTAGACAATGCAGAGGAAAGAAATCCACTGTGTTTTGTTCTATGTTATCGCACCGGAAAGAATTGTCAAGGAAAATTCCACGAGGGCGGTATTTTTGTTGCGACAGCATTTTGAAAATGCTATACTGAACATAACAACTGATGACAGACGGATTCCAAAGAGGGGGGAAGCGTATGTGTAACAGAAAGAACATAACAGCGGCGTGGATGATGTTCTGCATCGCATTTATGGTGCTGATCGGTGCAGGAGGGGAGAAAGCTGCAGCCGCAAGTAAGCAGTACAGTGTTCAGTTTGCAAATGATGAGAAGCAGTGGATGACAGAGTTTGTGGAGACCTCCTCCGGTGCAGTGGTCGGTTCGGTAAAGCTGCTCTGGATGGCACCGAATCCTGTGATCGCCAATAGTGGAAAGAAGATCTATTTTTCCGCAGGAATAGCAAATTCATCCTTGTATCGCTCAAATATTCTTTACAGTTATGATCTGACTACCGGTGATCTGAGGAAGCTTGCCTCACTTTCTGATTCCTACTATTACTATGATGTAAATGAGGTGTACCGCGGAAGTCTCTATGTTTCCGGCTGGAACGGTTCGGAAAACATGGCACTTTACCGCTATGATCTGAATACCGGAGAGATGAAAAAAATCATCGATCAGGGATATTCCTCAAGATATAAGAAATATATTATCTGTGAGTCCAACAAGGTGACGGCTTCCTATCATACTTATCCGATCTATATTTATAATACCAGTACCGGAAATCTTCGCACAGTTGCGACGAATGTGGGCTGCTTTGAGAGAAGCGGAAAATATCTCTACGTTGCCGCTGCAAAGGTCAAAGATTATCCGGTGATAAGGGTACCCTACCGAGTATTCCGATATAATCTTGCAACAGGTAAGAAAAAGGTCCTTGCAGCCAATATGAAAGGGTACTTTATCTCAAAGATCACAAAAAAATATATCTATCACTCGAACTGGGAAGATGAAAGTACCGGATATTACCGATACAATCTGAAGACAAAGAAAGAGAAGAAGATCTCCAGAGGAGCCTTCTTCAAAGCAACCGGAATTTTAAATAAAGATAATGAACAGATGGGAAACTGACTCCCATCTGTTTTTTACCGAATCAAGTATGTCCCCGCTGCAAATGTGCAGAGCATGAAGCAATGGTTGGGGAACCTGTGAACGAAAAGGAAACGTATATTATGAAATTTCTGCTGACCGCGATAAACGCGAAATACATTCACTCAAATCCGGCAATCTACAGCCTGAAGGCCTATGCGGGCAGGGAGATGGAAGAACACATCAGCCTTGCAGAATTTACGATCAATGAGAGAACGGATGAGATCCTGGAGAGCATCTATGAGCAGCAGCCGGAGGTCATAGCTTTCTCCTGCTATATCTGGAATATGAATCAGGTGGAGGCATTGCTGCTGGAGCTTCCGAAGGTTCTCCCAAAGACAGAGATCTGGCTGGGCGGTCCGGAAGTCAGCTTTGATGCACCTCAGTGGCTGAAGAAATATCCATGTCTGACCGGTGTGATGATCGGAGAGGGAGAGGAGACCTTCCGGGAACTCCTGAACTGCTATCTGCGCAGGGAGATGGAAAAGAACAGCGAAGCAGATTTCCTCAATGAGCTGTCGATGGTGAGAGGGCTTTGTCTCCCGAATGGATATACCGGAAGGAGAGAGCCGATGGATCTCTCAAAGCTTCCGTTTCTGTATCAGGATATGAAACCGTTTGAGAATCGAATCATTTATTATGAGAGCAGCCGGGGATGCCCGTTTTCCTGCAGTTACTGCCTTTCTTCCATCGAGAAGAAAGTAAGGCTGAGAGATACTTCGCTGGTGGAGCAGGAACTGCAGTTTTTTATTGATCGAAAAGTACCGCAGGTAAAATTTGTGGACCGTACATTCAACTGCAATCGGGAGCATACCAGAAGGATCTGGACTTATCTGCGGGAGCATGACAACGGAATTACCAATTTTCATTTTGAGATCGCGGCAGATCTGCTGAATGAGGAGGAGATCGCACTTCTTGGGAGTCTGCGTCCGGGGCTGGTACAGCTGGAGATCGGTGTGCAGTCCACCAATCCTGCAACGATCGAGGAAATTCACAGAGTGATGGATGTGCGCCGCCTGGCAGGAATCACGGAAAAAATTCGAAAAGGTCATAATGTACACCAGCATCTGGATCTGATCGTCGGACTACCGTATGAGGATTACCTTACATTTTCCAGATCCTTTGATGAAGTGTATGCCATGGAGCCGGATCAGCTGCAGATGGGATTTTTAAAACTGCTAAAGGGTTCTTATATGTACGAACACAGGGAGGAATACGGTATCCGCTATACCAGCCATGCACCGTATGAGGTACTGTACACCAGCTGGATCACCTATCCGGAAGTCTGCAGACTGAAGCGCATCGAGGAGATGGTGGAACTGTATTACAATAGCAGGCAGTATGTGCATGTTCTGCCGTTTCTGATCTCCTTCTTTGACGGCCCGTTTTCGTTCTTTGAACGACTTGCAGATTTTTACAGAGAAGAAGGATACTTTATCCGGACACCGGCAAGAGCATACCGTTATCAGGTATTGCTAAAATTCGGTGAGCAGCTTTTTGCACAGTCCGGAAAAGACTGTTCGGAAGAGCTTCTGTATCTGAAGGAGCTGCTTCTCTATGATATGTATCTGAGGGAAAATCTGAAAAGCAGACCGGATCTGGCAGTGGAGCTGTCTGCAGATGATAAGGAGAAGGTGCGGAGCTTTTACAGAGAAGAAGCGGAGGAAAGAGAGTATCTTCTCGGATATGAGGGACTGGATGCCAGAGGACTGGCACGACAGACACATATGGAAAAATTTCATTATCCGGTCTGGGAGAGCGGTCAGGTGACTTCAGCAGAGAAAGCAGGAGTTCCGCAGAGAATAGAGAAAGGCTGCTTTGTTCTGTTTGATTATCACAGAAGAGATGCATTAAACTATGAAGCAGGAACCGAGATTTTGAATCTGTAACATAAAACGGGCTGCTGCAAATTATCTGAAATGGAATCATCAGATAATTTGCAGCAGCCTTCTTTTTACGGCACTCTGATATTCATGACAATAGAATGTTCGCAGAGTGTGCATTTTATTGTTCATGACAATAGAATGTTCGCGGAGCGTGCATTCTATTGTTTAATCAGCTTATCATTTACATAATCAAAGCCGAGACGTGCGATCGTATCTGAGAAGCGCTCGCCCTTGATGCCTTCATCGCGGAACAGATGAATGGCTCTCTTTACCACTTCGATGACTTCCTCTTCAGAATGGAAGATCCTGGTCAGAGGTTTTCCAATGGAAATGCGCTTGCCCCAGCGTCCGCCGATATAGATCTTGTAGCCATCCTGATAATCAGAGACAGCATCAAAAGGACATTTGCCCTTGCAGCGTCCGCAGTGGATACACTCATTTTCAGAAATGCAGATCTTATCATTTTCGATGTGAGCGACCTTCACCGGACAGGCTTCCGAAACCCTGCATTTTTTGCAGTTTTTGCACTTGTCTTCATAGACTGTCGGGATGCGCTGGCCGATGATTCCGATATCGTTCAGGTCCGGTTTTACGCAGTTGTTCGGACAGCCGCCGACAGCGATCTTGAATTTGTGCGGAAGAGCTACCTCATGGTAGCCGACATAGTAGAGCTCGTGCAGCCTGCGGGATAACGCATGGCTGTCAAGGAGACCATACTGGCAGGTTGTACCTTTGCAGGAGACGACCGGCCGCACTTTTGCACCGGTTCCGCCGGCGGTAAGACCATGCTCTCCGAGAAATGCAAGAACAGCATCAATATTCTCATAGTTTACGCCCTGGATCTCCAGAGAAAGCCGGGTGGTCATAGTGACCTCACCTGAGCCGAAGCGTTCAGATGCCTCAGCGATGGCACGATGCTCCTCCGCTGAAATTTTTCCGTTTCGAGTGATAACTCTTATATTGAACAGATCCGGATATCTTTTGTCTCTCAGACATCCAAGTCCCTTTAATCTTTTGATCTCCTCAGGAGATACACTGCTTTCTACGATCTTCATGTTTCCGTCCTTTCTGTATACTGACTGCATCCATATTGTTTTCTGTTGAGTATAACAGAAGTTCAGGAGAAAATCCAATTAACGTTTTTTATGATGTGATATACAAAATTTATACGCCGATTGTAAAATGAAGTTGCACACTTGATAAAAAAACGATCCATAGGAT
>JAUNAF010000088.1 GCA_030527715.1 Eubacteriales bacterium | reverse complement strand
CCACCCAAGGGTAGTGGGTTTCCGCCTATGCTAATCGAAAGGATTTTGTTATGAAATTGTAAAAAAAGATGATTCGGTCAGCTGAACAGATGCGTGTTTGTGAAGGCTTTTGTTACCTTTCCGTTTTTGATGACTACGTGATCCCACCAGGAGTTAGCGGTCAACTTACTTGCAAAAGTACTCTTGCTTACTTTTTTGAGCCATTTTGGATTTGCAGTTTTTCTGAGATTATTAAAATAGCGACTCGGCTCTCCAAGGTAAAACTTTGTTTTAGAAGTAATGCGCGCTGATTTCAGCTTTCCAAGTCTGGTCTTAACTCCGTTGTCTGAATCTCCGATGATAACATCGCGATAGGTAAGCTTGTTTCCGGATACAGATACGATGTGCTTCTGCTTGAATGTTTTATAATTCGTGGGAAAACCTGCCTGCTTGCTGGAATAATACTTTTTTGCAGAAACAGTGAAGGTACTTCCGATGATCACCAACATCATGGTCAGAAAAATAACTGCGGTTTTAATTTTTTTCATAAACAAATCCCCCTATTATTAAATTAAATTGTTAAAAATCAGGTAATGCTGTTAATCCACGAATCGAGGAATCTCCCTGACTGTGATAAAGACATTTCCTACAAAAAAAATATATATTTTACTCTATCATTATACATTTTCACTGTCGATATATTTGTCAAAGATACGCACCAGAAACCAGGAATTCATCAGAGCGATCAGTGAAAAACCGGCAAGGATCCAGAGCGGTATGCTGTGTGCGAAAGTGTAGCTGTTGAAGAAGGTTCCGACTGCGGCAGCTGCAGGAACGATCAGCATGACGATCGTCATCGGGAAATGCCGGATGGACATCAGGATCGCATTTCGCAGTGTGTTCGGTACAGTGTTGTAGAATTTGGAGAGTACCGGGAACAGATACAGAAGCACCAGGATCGCAAAGAAGCACATGGCCATCAGGGCAACACGCAGGACGGTGATAGGCATTCCGCTCATCGGAGCGAGGATCCGGAAATCGACAGCCATGACACCGGCGAAGAGCAGGACACCGAGCCAGAGCAGGGTCGCCTGACGGAAATTCTGACGGAAGGATCTGAAAAAGCTGCGGACGATGTAGGATTCTTCATCACGCACCATTTTCAGGGTGACATAGTAAAGCGCAGTCCAGGATGCACCGATCGTGAAGATCGGGAGACTGCAGATCAGAAAGAGCAGATTCAGAATGACCAGATCTGCAAGTCTGGTCAGAAAACGGACAAGACCGCTGTCCATACTGAAAAAACGACTCATAGGGAAACCTCCTGTGATGTATTGTCATGATAGTAATAGGATATGGAACTAAACGTACATGCTCTGCTGGCGCAGAACACCACGAAGTATGAAAGTCGATTCCTCCGCTGCATTGCAGCTCTCGGAATCGCCGTCGGTATTCGCAATCCGGCCTGATCGGCCTATTTGCTCATACCGTCTTGCCCGTCCAATGTCTGAGCATCTGCTCGAGTAAACTCGGCATCTGCTCAGCCGCTGTCCGGGACTTTCACAGTAATATTATAGTAAATCACCAAGGAAAATCAAGAAAATCTGCAAAATGAGTGGAGGTCGTCTATTGACTTTCCATGCACGATAGGGTAGGATAAAAAAGATATTTCAAAGGCAATGACGAAGAGAGTACATCTTTGAGGCTGTGATGTCCCAGAACAGGAGAGAGCAGCCGGTCTGAAAGCGTCAGCGAGCCGGGGATGGTGAGAGCCCGGTGCCGGTAGGAGAGATGGAAAATCACTTCCAAGCTGCACTGTCGAATGCCTGCAGGTTTCAACGAGATGCTGCGGACTGTGTAGATGGTGACGGTCGCCCACCGTTATGGGGGACACATATGTAAGTATGAGGTAATAAGGTGGTACAGCGAGTCTCTCGTCCTTTTCCGGGACGGGAGTTTTTTTTCTATAAAAGTCCCGCGGTGCGACCATGGCTGAGTCATGCTTGCATGAGCGAAGACATGGGCATAGCGCGGGCTGACCTGAACGAAGAAAAAAGCTCCGGAACGACAGAGACGGAGCGATTTCTGAGTACAGGCAGTGATTGCGGGAGTTGCAAAGCAACGGAGCAATCAACTTTTATAGAGTATGAGGCGGTGCGACCATGGCTGAGTCATGCTTGCATGAGCGAAGACATGGGCATAGCGCGGGCTTTTTATGAAGGCTTTTTGAAATGAACCACCTGCGTGAGAAAGGAGTATTTCATGTACGAGAAAGTATCGACAAATCTGAACTTTGTGGAGAGAGAGAAGAAGATCAGAAAATTCTGGGATGAGAACCACATCTTCGAAAAGAGTATCGATAGCAGAAAAGAGGGTGAGACCTATACCTTCTACGATGGTCCGCCTACCGCAAACGGAAAACCGCACATCGGTCATGTACTGACCCGTGTTATCAAGGATATGATCCCGCGTTATCATACCATGAAGGGACAGATGGTTCCGCGTAAGGCTGGATGGGATACCCACGGTCTTCCGGTAGAGCTTGAGGTGGAGAAGCTGCTCGGTCTGGACGGCAAGGAGCAGATCGAGGAGTACGGTCTGGTGCCGTTTATCGACAAGTGTAAGGAAAGTGTCTGGAAATACAAGGGAATGTGGGAGGATTTCTCCGGCACCGTTGGATTCTGGGCTGATATGGATAATCCGTATGTTACCTATGATGACAACTTCATCGAGTCTGAGTGGTGGGCACTCAAGACGATCTGGGATAAGAAGCTGCTCTACAAGGGCTTCAAGATCGTTCCGTACTGCCCGCGCTGCGGTACCCCGCTGTCCGCACAGGAGGTAGCACAGGGATATAAGGATGTCAAGGAACGTTCTGCAGTAGTTCGTTTCAAAGTAAAGGACGAGGATGCTTACATCCTGGCATGGACCACCACACCGTGGACCCTTCCGTCCAACCTGGGTCTCTGCGTGAACCCGAATGAGACCTATGCAAAGGTAAAATGTGCTGACGGCTATACCTACTATATGGCAGAGGCACTGCTGGATACCGTACTCGGAAAATTTGCAACCGAGGATGCACCGGCTTACGAGGTACTTGAGACCTATGTCGGAAAGGATCTGGAGTATAAGGAGTACGAGCCGCTCTATGCATGTGCAGGTGAGAGTGCAAAGAAACAGCGCAAGAAGGCACACTATGTAGTCTGCGATACCTATGTAACCTTAAGCGATGGTACCGGAGTCGTTCATATCGCTCCGGCCTTCGGTGAGGACGATAACAGAGTCTGCCAGAAATACGATATGCCGTTCGTACAGTTTGTAGACGGCAAGGGAAATATGACAAAGGAAACTCCGTTTGCAGGTCTTTTCGTAAAGAAGGCCGATCCGGAGGTATTAAAAGAGCTCGATGCAAGAGGACTTCTGTTCGACGCACCGAAGTTCGAGCACAGCTATCCGCACTGCTGGAGATGTGACACTCCGCTGATCTACTATGCGCGTGAGTCCTGGTTCATCAAGATGACCGCAGTGAAGGATGACCTTGTACGCAACAACAATACCATCAACTGGATTCCGGAGAGCATCGGTAAGGGACGTTTCGGTGACTGGATCGAGAACGTTCAGGACTGGGGTATTTCCAGAAACCGTTACTGGGGAACTCCGCTGAATATCTGGGAGTGTGAGGACTGCGGACATCAGCATTCCATCGGCAGCCGTCAGGAGCTCTTTGAGATGAGCGGAAATGAGGCAGCAAAGACCGTAGAGCTGCACCGCCCGTACATCGATGAGATCACCATCACCTGCCCGGAGTGCGGAAAGCCGATGCACCGTGTACCGGAGGTAATTGACTGCTGGTTCGATTCCGGAGCAATGCCGTTCGCTCAGCATCACTATCCGTTTGAGAACAAGGAGATCTTCGAGCAGCAGTTCCCGGCGAAGTTTATCTCTGAGGCAGTGGATCAGACCAGAGGATGGTTCTATTCTCTGCTGGCAGAATCCACTCTGCTGTTCAACAAGGCACCGTATGAGAATGTTATCGTTCTCGGACATGTACAGGATGAGAACGGACAGAAGATGAGTAAGTCCAAGGGCAATGCGGTAGATCCGTTCGATGCACTGGAGACCTACGGTGCAGATGCGATCCGCTGGTATTTCTATATTAACAGTGCTCCGTGGCTGCCGAACCGTTTCCACGGAAAGGCAGTGCAGGAGGGACAGCGCAAGTTTATGGGTACCCTCTGGAACACCTACGCATTCTTCGTACTGTATGCAAACATCGACAACTTCGATGCATCAAAATACACACTCGACTACGACAAGCTCTCTGTCATGGATAAGTGGCTGCTCTCCAAGATGAACACCATGATCCAGACTGTGGACAACAACCTGGCAGCTTACCGCATCCCGGAGACTGCAAGAGCTCTGCAGGAGTTCGTAGACGATATGAGTAACTGGTATGTACGCCGCAGCCGTGAGCGTTTCTGGGCAAAGGGCATGGAGCAGGATAAGATCAATGCTTACATGACTCTGTACACTGCACTTGTGAACACCGCAAAGGCAGCAGCTCCGATGATTCCGTTCATGACCGAGGATATCTACCGAAATCTGGTATGCACCATCGATCCGAGCGCACCGGAAAGTGTACATCTCTGCGATTTCCCGACCGCAGATGCTGCACATATGGATGCTGAGCTGGAAGCAAACATGGACGAGGTATTAAAGATCGTAGTACTCGGCCGTGCTGCAAGAAATACTGCAAATATCAAGAACCGCCAGCCGATCGCAAACATGTTTGTGAAGGCAGAGAAGGAGCTGGATGAGTACTTTACCGAGATCATCCGCGACGAGCTGAATGTGAAGGCTGTGACCTTCAAGGATGATGTCAGCGGCTTTGTTTCCTACACCTTCAAGCCGCAGCTGAAGACGGTCGGACCGAAATACGGCAAGCTGCTCGGCGGCATCCGTCAGGCACTTTCCGAGATCGACGGACAGGCTGCAATGGCTCAGTTAAAGGCAGAGGGAGCTCTTCATCTTGACATTCAGGGGGCAGATGTTATATTATCAGTTGACGATTTGTTGATTGATACCGCACAGTCAGCAGATTATGTTACTGAGCAGGATAACGATGTTACCGTAGTTCTTGAGACAAAAATGACTCCGGAGCTGATCGAGGAAGGCTTTGTCCGTGAGGTAGTGAGCAAGGTTCAGACCATGCGTAAGGAAGCTGACTTTGAGGTGACCGACAGAATCGTGATCTATGCGAAGGATAACGCAAGAATCGAAGAGATTCTGAAAAACCATGCGGATGCAATCAAAGCAGAGGTACTTGCAGATGATATCCGCCTTGGCGAGACAAACGGTTATGTCAAGGATTGGAATATCAACGGCGAGAAGGTTACCATGGCTGTCGAAAAGCAGTAAAGACAAGGAGAAATGAATGAGCAAAAAGTTTAACAAGAAGCAGTTCATCAGCGAAGTAAAGGCAAATGTCCGTGCACTTTACCGCAAAAACCTGGAAGAGGCTACTCAGCAGCAGATCTTTCAGGCAGTATCTTACGCAGTAAAGGACACCATCATTGACAACTGGCTGGCTACACAGGAGACCTATGAGGCAGAGGATCCGAAGTATGTCTACTATATGTCCATGGAGTTTCTGATGGGTCGTGCGCTGGGAAATAACCTGATTAACCTGACAGAATACAACGATGTAAAAGAGGCACTTGAGGAGATCGGTTTTGACCTGAATACGATTGAGGATCAGGAGCCGGATGCAGCGCTCGGAAACGGCGGACTTGGCCGTCTTGCAGCATGCTTCCTGGATTCCCTGGCAAGTCTTGGCTATCCGGCATACGGCTGTGGTATTCGTTATCGCTACGGTATGTTCAAGCAGAAAATTGAAGACGGTTATCAGGTAGAGGTACCGGATAACTGGTTAAAGGACGGCAACCCGTTCGAGCTTCGTCGTCCGGAGTATGCAAAGGAAGTTAAGTTTGGCGGATATGTTCGCGTCGTTTACGATGAGAAGACCGGCCGTAATCAGTTCGTACAGGAAGGATATCAGTCCGTACGTGCCGTACCGTATGATTTCCCGATCGTTGGATACAACAACAGAGTAGTAAATACTCTTCGTATCTGGGATGCAGAGGCGATCAACGACTTCCAGCTGGATTCCTTTGACAAGGGTGACTACCGCAAGGCAGTTGAGCAGGAGAACCTTGCCCGCAACATCGTTGAGGTACTTTATCCGAACGATAACCACTATGCAGGTAAGGAGCTGCGTTTAAAACAGCAGTACTTCTTCATTTCTGCAAGCGTACAGGCTGCAGTTGAGAAATATAAGAAATCACATTCCGATATCCGCAAGTTCTATGAGAAGGCAACCTTCCAGCTGAACGATACCCATCCGACTGTTGCTGTCGCAGAGCTGATGCGTATCCTTCTTGATGAGGAAGGCCTGACCTGGGATGAGGCATGGGATGTTACCACAAAGACCTGCGCATACACCAACCATACCATCATGGCTGAGGCTCTGGAGAAATGGCCGATCGAGCTCTTCTCCCGTCTGCTTCCGCGTGTATACCAGATCATCGAGGAGATCAACCGTCGTTTCGTTAACGAGATCGAGGCAAGATATCCGGGCAACTTCGAGAAGGTCCGCAAGATGGCGATCATCTTCGACGGTCAGGTAAAGATGGCTCATCTGGCAATCGCAGCAGGCTACTCTGTAAACGGTGTAGCTCGTCTGCATACCGAGATCCTGGAGAAGCAGGAGCTGCGTGACTTCTACGAGATGATGCCGGAGAAGTTCAACAACAAGACCAACGGTATTACCCAGAGACGTTTCCTGCTCCATGCAAACCCGCTTCTGGCAGCATGGGTAACCGATCACATCGGAGATGAGTGGATCACTGATCTTCCGCAGATCGAGAAGCTGTCTGTATATGCAGATGACAAGAAGGCTCAGCAGGAGTTTATGAACATCAAGTATCAGAACAAGGTTCGTCTTGCAAAATACATCGAGGAGCACAACGGTGTTACCGTAGATCCGCGCTCTATCTTCGATGTACAGGTTAAGAGACTGCACGAGTACAAGCGTCAGCTGCTCAACATCCTGCACGTAATGTATCTGTACAACCAGATCAAGGATCACCCGGAGATGGATTTCTATCCGCGTACCTTTATCTTCGGTGCGAAGGCAGCAGCAGGCTATCGCCGTGCTAAGCTTACCATCAAGCTGATCAACAGTGTTGCAGATGTGATCAACAATGATGCATCCATCAACAACAAGCTGAAAGTAGTCTTCATCGAGGACTATCGTGTATCCAACGCAGAGTGGATCTTCGCAGCAGCAGATGTATCTGAGCAGATCTCCACCGCTTCCAAGGAGGCATCCGGTACCGGTAACATGAAGTTCATGTTAAATGGTGCTCCGACTCTTGGAACCATGGACGGTGCTAACGTAGAGATCGTTGAGGAAGTAGGCGAGGAGAACGCATTCATCTTCGGTTTAAGTTCTGATGAAGTTATCAACTACGAGAACAACGGCGGCTACTATCCGGAGAACATCTTCAACAGCGATGCTGATATCCGCCGCGTCCTGATGCAGCTGATCAACGGTGAGTACGCTCCGGATGATCCTGAGAGATTCCGTGAGATCTACGACTCTCTGCTGAACACCAAGAGCAGCGACCGCGCAGATACGTACTTCATTCTTGCAGACTTCAAGTCCTATGCAGCAGCACAGAAGCGCGTAGAGGAAGCATACCGCGATGAAGCTCGTTGGGCTAAGATGGCTATGTTAAATACCGCACACAGCGGAAAGTTCACCTCTGACCGTACCATTCAGCAGTACGTTGATGAGATCTGGAAACTGAAAAAAGTAACCATCAAAGGCGCAAGCGCTAAATAAATGTACATCGTTCATGCAGGCATGGCTCTGTCATGACCGCACCGCGGGACTTTTAAAGTAAATAATGTACTGAATCTCCCCCGTATACTTTTGCGAGTATACGGGGGATTTTTCTGGACTTTCTGCAGGTAATATGATACCGTTTTTTATACAGGGAAGAGAAATAACATTCTTTACAGACGGGGAAATTTTATAAAAAGGAGGGGGAGCGCAGTGTACGCTCCGAAGAAAATCATGGCTAAAAATTATCGTGCAGAACTGACCGGTGTTTTCGGAGATCCGGTAGATGATAATCCGACCGGTGTGATCGAGGAGGCAGCCTACGAGGCATGCGGTCTGAATTACCGCTATCTGACTCTGAAGGTGACAGAGGAGGATTTTCCGGATGCGATGCGTTCGATCCGTGCACTTCATATGAAGGGTATGAATCTGACCATGCCGCATAAGATCACGGTGCTGCCTTATCTGGATGAGCTGTCCGAGGCGGCCGGCATCATCGGTGCAGTCAATACGATCGTGGTACGTGACGGCAGACTTTTCGGTGAGAATACAGACGGAAAGGGCTTTGTCCAGGCTCTGAAAAATGCAGGGATCTCACTCGAACAGAAAAAGGTGACCATTCTCGGAGCCGGCGGGGCTGCAAGAGCGATCTCCGTGGAGTGTGCACTGGCAGGTGCAGCATCCCTGACGATCGTAAACCGCACACTGTCAAAGGCTGAGGAGCTTGTGAGTGTGCTGAAGAAGCATACAAAGGCAGAGGCAGAAGCAGTTGCCTGGACCGGAGCTTATCAGGTAGCGGCAGATACGGACATCCTGATCAATGCGACCAGCATCGGTCTGATGCCGCATCCGGAGGCGATCCCGGAGGTGGATTACGATACCATTACCGATAAGATGGTAGTCAGCGATGTAGTGTTCAATCCGGCAGAGACCAGATTTTTACAGGCTGCTGCAGCAAGAGGGGCAAAGACAGTCAGCGGACTCGGCATGCTTGCCTGCCAGGGAGCACTGAACTTTACCCTGTGGACCGGAGTGGAGGCACCGCTGGCCCTGATGGAGGATGCATTAAGAAAAGAGTTTGAGTAAGCAGCGAAAGTAGATTGCGAGAAATTGATATAAACCATCAAAATAATGGCTAAAGCTCGTTGACAGCTATCATTTTGATGGTTTATTATGATATTGTGGTAACCATTCTGAGCCTGTCTCGAAAATGCTTCACAGATATGCTCACTCCAGAGCCAGACAGTTAAGTCAGAAAAACAGAGACCATAGAATTATCTAAACAAGCATGCAAAGCGAACGTCCGGTGGGGCGTTCGTTTTTCTTATAGAAAAATTTGAACTTTAGCAAGTAAATAAGCAAACAGGTCAAGAAAATTTGGCGGGGAAATGACCTATATCAGGAAAAAGCGGAAACAGATAATATGAAGTGACCTCACATTTGCAGCACCGTGGATTTACCTGTAT
>JAUNAF010000087.1 GCA_030527715.1 Eubacteriales bacterium | reverse complement strand
ATCCTATGGATCGTTTTTTTATCAAGTGTGCAACTTCATTTTACAATCGGCGAACATATTTCTGAATCGAAAAACATATTATAAAAAGAGCTGCCGCTCCATAGATGCCTTTTCAAAATCTCATCTATTTTGCAACAGCTCCCATATGTATCTCTTCTTACTCTGTCTCGTCTGCCTCGATGGAACTGATATAATCATCGATCGCTGTGGTCTTCACCTCATAGGATTTCTTCGGTGCTGTATAAAAGCTGCTGAATGCGGATACGCCGATCCAGCCTGCAAGTACTACCACACAGGCACAGCCGCCGATCTTCCAGAGGAGTCGTTCTCTCTTCTCCTTCTGCATGATTTTCTGACGATTTGCCTTCTGCTCTTTATAACGATCTACTTTTGCCTGACTCATATCAGTTCACTCTCCTATCTCCATCTTTCATCGACCGCTCTTTTCTCGAGCCGCGATCGATTTTCTTCCCATCAGTGTACCACAGTTCAGCCTTACTGTCAAAACTCTTTCATCGCAGAGTTCGTCAACAGAGGTCGTCAGCAGAAAGTTACTTCGCAGCTGCCGAACTTGCGCGTATCCTCTGACGAGATTCGCTTTTAACGTACCGGGCGAAGCTGACAGGTAAAGCTGATGACTCCCTTTTTCCAGGTCGCATGGATGCTTCCGTGGTACTGTCTGGTCAGACTTTCTGCGATAGAGAGTCCGATTCCGTAACCTCCCTTGTCGGTGTTGTGTGATTCATCTTCCCGGTAGAACCGCTCAAAGAAGCGCTCATAATTCACATTCTCACCCTCGGCATAATCGTTGGAGACGACCAGAATGATACCTCTTCCCTTCTGTGTCAGCGCGACCTCGATGTTTCCACCATCATCGCAGTATTTGATCGCATTTTCCACAAGCAGGGAACAGAGCTGCCGGATCTGGGCATCCTCCGCATGCATATGTACATTCTCTGCCAGACGGCAGGTCATCTTTTTCTGATTCTGTTCAGCGAGGACTTCGAAGTTTTCCACAGTCTCCCGGATCGCCTTTGTGACATCAACATCCTCCGTTTCCAGATGTCCGTGATTTTCATCTGCCCTCGTGATCATGACCAGATTTTTGATCAGACCGTTCATGCGGTCGATCTGACGCTTGGTCGACTGTGTCCACTCCGTCTCCCCATCCAGGATCTCACTCATCTCTGTATTTGCCCGGATCACGGCCAGAGGCGTCTTCAGCTCATGGCTGGCATTCGTCAGGAACTGCTTCTGAAGTTCAATATTTCTCGCCTCATGCTGGATCACTTTCGTCGAGAGCACCCGCACGATCAGAAACGCCAGAATCATTCCGAAGCTGATCAGCGCCAATGCAAGATACAGCAGTCTCTGATTGTATTTCAGCGAATTCTCACTGTCCAGGAAGACTACGATGCTGGTCTCATCCTCCCTGACTTTCATACGATAATAGTAATTTCCATATCGACCGAAGCCTTTACCGCTCTCAAGCACCGTTCTTCCGTACTCTTCTGCCTGTTCCTCTGACACGGTGGTGATAAAATCGGTCTTCACCTGTGTGATCTCTTCATTCTCATCAAAGATGACCACAAAGTATCTGGTGGAATAACGAAATTCCAGGCTGCGGTGTCCGTCCATCTTGAAAATATCATCCAGCAGATGAAGATCTGTGATCTGACTGCGCTGTCCGCTGTTTCCGGACTCCTGATCTGTGTCTTCCGTGTCTGCAAGTTCGCCGTTATTTTCAATGATAAAGTCCAGTGTATTGCGGATCGCCTGCCTGCTGATCAGCATATTTCCAAGATACAGAAAACCTGCGATCATCGTCATCGTGACGATCAGCGCACTCATCGTGATCAGGATAAACTGCCGTTTCAGTTTTTGAATCGCTGCCTCAGTCATATGCCCGCTCCAATCGATAGCCCCGCTGCTCAAGCTCTGTGATCTGTACATTTGAGGAAACTGCTCTCAATTTTCCCTGCAGATAGCGCACATACAGCTTTACGGTGTCCGGCGCTGCTCCCGGACTGTCCGCCCAGACTTTTCCGAGCAGATATGCGGTCTCCACCTCCGTCTCAGCATGGTGGATCAGCTCCTGCAGCAGTTCATACTCCTTTGCGGAGAGGCGCACGGAGTTCTCACAGCGAAGCTCCAGAGTTCCACTGTCGAGATGAATATCCTCGTAGGCAAGGATCTCCGCCTCGTACTCATTCCTTCTTCTTGCCACCGCCCGCACTCTGGCCAGCAGCTCTTTCATTGCAAACGGTTTGGTCAGATAGTCATCTGCACCGGCATCCAGTCCTTCCACACGGTCATCGATCTCAGCCTTTGCGGTCAGCATCAGCACCGGTGTCACATTGTGTACTGCGCGCATCTCCTTCAGCACGGTGATTCCGTCTTTTTTCGGCATCATGATATCCAGAATGACCATATCATAGCCGTTCTCCCGGATCATATCGGATGCCTGCTGTCCGTCAAGCGCACTGTCCACGCTGTGCTGATCATGTTCTAGCGCAACGGTCAGTACACGGTTCAAATCTTTTGTATCTTCAGCTATCAGAATCTTCAATCGTCTGTTTCCTTTCTCCTGTTATTCAGTGGTCATGATCATATCTTTGATGGTCTGCATCGAAATATCCGTCGATGCAAGCTCATCCGCACATCGTTTCAGCTCTGCGACGATCAGATCATTGTTCCCGTCCACCTTCTTTTTATATTTCATATGGTGCTCCAGCGCCGCCCAGGTATCCATCGAGATCGTGCGAAGCTGCACCTCCGCAAACACCCCCTGCTGCACTTTCAGGATCATATGGTAGCTGCGATAGCCGTTCGGCTTTACATGGCGGATATAATCCTTCTCCTGAATCACCTCAACCTGAGGCAGCTGCGCAATGTAATCACGCACCGCAAAAACATCATTGATAAACGCACAGACCACACGCACCCCCACAGCATCGTGAATGATCTCAAGCGCAGACTCTGTCGTCTCCGGCAGTCCCTTTCTGCGGCATTTTTCACGCATGCTCTCCTCTGACTTGATGCGGCTCAGGCAGTGCTCCACCGGGTCCATTCCCTCTTTCTCTTTGATCTGCCCGCGCAGTACGGATATCTCATCCGTCAGGTAACGCATAGCCTCCTCAAGCTGCGGCAGATGATCTCCGTAAATACTTTCTGTTCCCCCCATAAAAGCTGCTTCCCCTTTCGTTTCGTCCCTTTTAAGCCTCTGTTACAGACCGACAAAAAAGAGTTCAAAAAAATCGTCTTCTCCCTCAAGCAGCGGTGAATTTTCCCCGCCGCCGTTGGTACTGCGTCTCATCGCAGCATAAAATTCTTCACCAACATTGACCAGATCCATCGGATAGATCTCAAATCCCAGTTTGCGACAGACTGCACTGAACGCAAATACCGGATCCTTCTCCTCCTTTGCCGCAAACAGCTTCGCGCGGACGGTCTCATCTTTTCTGGCAAGTGCTTTCACATCTTCCAGCAGTTCCATTGTTGTCATATCAAATCCTCCGGCAGTTTTCTTTAGTATATCATGAAATTGTGTACAAAACACGAAAGGACTGTCGCAAAATAAATGATTTTTCATTTATTTTGTGACAGTCCACTCATTAAAAATAAAAGATCTGCAGAACACGATATCCTGTTTGAGCAAACGACAGGCAGATTTTATACGACTGCGATCACGCCGCCGTCATTTGCATACATGCTGCTGATACCTGCGGTATCCACTACCAGGAAGTTGTGATCCGGCAGTCTCTCTGCCAGCGCATCCTTCACCATCTGTGCACGCTCCGGGCAGTTGCAGTGAGAAATCGCAACGGTCTTTCCCTTCTCGTCCGCGCTCTTTTCCACAATGTAATCTACCATCTTCACGAGTGCTCGGTTGATTCCGCGCGCCTGCGCCAGCTGTTCGATTGCTCCTGTCGGAGTTGAGGACATCACAGGCTTGATCTTCAGTGCATTTGCGATCACGGCCTTCATAAAGCTCAGTCGTCCGTTCTTTCTCAGTGTCTCCAGAGACTCCAGCACAAACCAGGTCACCTGCTCTGAGATATACTCTTCCACGGTGCGAATAACTTCCTCAAACTCCATGCCTGCTTCCTCGCACTCCTGGATCTTCAGTCCGATCAGAGTCTCTCCGATCGATGCGGATCTGGAATTAAAGACATAGATTTTTTTCTCCGGATCATTCTCCAGGCAAAGATCTCTGCCAAGCACTGCGCTGTTGTAGGATCCGCTCAGCTCAGCCGAAAGGGTAACTGCATAGATATGGTCGGCATCACACTCGAACATACTCTGATAGGTACCCGGTGAGGGACATGCAGATTTCGGGCCATCCGGGCTGGCTGCCACTCTCTTCAGAAAATCTGCCTGATCAAAGGTCTCATCGTCAACGATATCGTACCCATCCACACTGATCGTCAGAGATGCTGTCTCAAAGTGGCCGCTTTTTTTCATTTCTTCTGTCAGCTCGCCGCAGCTGTCTATCACAATTTTATAACTCATGGAACTTCCTCCGGAAAATGTCGTTTCCTTTACATATAGTTTTTAATACTACATCATAATAGCACACATATGATATTTTGAAAAGAGTCTTCTGTGAGATTCACGATTTATCTTCTCATTTTTTCTCAGATAGGATATAATGAAAAACAGTTCTGATTCACATTGAATATATACAGATAAGGATAGTTTTATGTTTGCATTACCGATTTCCGAGACGAAGTCTTTTATGAACCGGCTTCTTCTCTCCGACAGTTTTGATCACTTTCTTGCCGCAGAGGCAGCGATCACGACCTTTGCAGAATTTCACATTGCCGGAAAGCTGCAGAAAGACTACTACTCTTCCGAAGAGCTGGAGGAGCTGCAGCTGCAGGATCAGCAGCTGGTCTCCTGGAAACAGCTCCGTCCCTTTTTTCTGCAGCTGATCCGCGGAACTCACACGCCGCTGAGCTTTAAGATCGTTTTAAAGCTGCCTGCATCTGCCACAGAGGAGCTGCTCGCACAGTCTGCCCTGCCGTACTCACCGGCGGATATTCATGGTCTGTTTCTGAATCTTCATTTTCAGAATGGAGTGCTCACCTGTATCAGCGGCACTTCAATGGCACTTTTTACCACAGATAAGTCCCTCGACCATGCCTGGGACGATGCTCTGAAAACACTTCTGAGAGATTTTCTGTAAGCTCTGTTAGCACTCACTTCTGTTGAGTGCTAATTTTTTCTTGACATTCCTATTTTAAAGGATTATACTCGTATCCAAGTTGAGACATTGTTTTTCCTGATAAGACAATGCCGCCTGAGATAGAAAAAAGAGGTGCAGATATGAGTAGAACAGGTAGTTTATCTATTAACAGTGAAAATATTTTTCCGGTCATCAAAAAATGGCTGTATTCCGACCATGATATTTTTGTCAGAGAGCTGATCTCCAACGGCTGTGATGCGATCACCAAGTTGAAGAAGCTGGCTCTGATGGGCGAGTACACCTTCCCGGATGACCACAAGCATAAAATCGAGGTCGTTGTCAGCTCCAAGGACAAGACCATGAAATTCATCGATACCGGTCTTGGAATGACTGCAGACGAGGTTGAGGAATTCATCACTCAGATCGCTTTTTCCGGCGCCACCTCCTTCCTGGAGAAGTACAAGGATGATGCCAACGGCGATGAGATCATCGGTCACTTCGGTCTGGGCTTCTACTCTGCTTTCATGGTAGCAGATGAAGTACACATCGATACCCTCTCCTATCGTGAGGGAGCTGTTCCGGTACACTGGGAGTGCGACGGCAGCACAGAGTATACCATCGGCGAGGGCAGCAGAACCGCTGTCGGTACCGAGATCACTCTTTTCTTAAATGAGGACAGCCTGGAGTTTGCCAATGAGTACCGTGCCCGCGAAGTTATTGAGCGTTACTGCTCCTTTATGCCGACCGAGATCTTCCTGACCAACGCTGACGCTGAACCGCAGTATGAGACGGTTGACAAGGCTGATCTGCGTGACGATGACAAGGTGATCGAGTACATCCACGAGGATGCAAAGACTGAAGAAAAGGAAAATGAGAACGGTGAGAAGGAGATCGTGGAAACTGAGCCTGCCAAAGAGAAGGCAAAGATCCTGAAGCGTCCGGTTTCCTTAAGTGATACCACTCCGCTCTGGACAAAACATCCGAATGAGTGCTCTGATGAAATGTACCGCGATTTCTACCGCAAGGTCTTCATGGATTACAAGGAGCCGCTCTTCTGGATCCACCTGAACATGGATTATCCGTTCAACTTAAAGGGTATCCTGTACTTCCCGAAGATCAATACCGAGTACGATTCCATCGAGGGAACGATCAAACTGTACAATAACCAGGTATTCATCGCCGACAATATCAAGGAAGTCATTCCTGAGTTCCTGATGCTCTTAAAGGGTGTCATTGACTGTCCGGATCTTCCGCTGAATGTTTCCAGAAGTGCTCTGCAGAACGATGGTTTCGTCAAGAAAATTTCTGATTATATCAGCAAAAAGGTTGCTGACAAGCTCTCCGGCATGTGCAAGACTGACCGTGAGAATTATGAAAAATACTGGGATGATATCAGCCCGTTCATCAAGTTCGGCTGCTTAAAGGACGCAAAGTTCAGCGATCGTATGATGGATTATATCCTTGCAAAGAACCTGGACGGCAAGTATCTCACCCTGAACGATTTCATCGAGGAGAACAAAAAGCCTGAGGATACCGCAGCCAACACCGCAGAAGCTGAGAATACGGCTGATACCGAGAAGGAGCCGGAGCAGACAGTGCTCTACTATGTCACTGACGAGCAGCAGCAGAGCCAGTATATCAACATGTTCAAAGAGGCAGGCCTTGATGCGATCATTCTGAAACACAATATCGACAGTCCGTTCATCACTCATGTGGAGCAGAAAAAGGAAGGCATCCGCTTCGCCCGCATCGATGCTGATGTGACAGACGCTTTCAAGGAAGAGGCTTCTGAGGAAGAACTCAAGGCAGCTGCAGATACCTTAAGCAGCGTATTCCGCACCGCACTCGGCAAGGAACAGCTGGATGTCAAGGTAGAAAAGCTGAAGAATACCAAGGTTGCATCGATGATCACCCTCTCCGAGGAATCCAGACGTATGCAGGAAATGATGAAGATGTACAACATGTACGGAATGGATCCGAGCATGTTCGGACAGAGCGAGACCCTGGTACTCAACTCCAATCATCCGCTGGTTCAGTACATTCTTGAGCACAAGGACGGCGAGCATGTGGATCTTCTCTGTGAGCAGCTCTATGATCTGGCAATGATCAGCCATGCACCGCTCACTGCAGAGGCAATGACAAAATTCGTCGCAAGAAGCAATGAGATCATGATGCTTCTCACAAAATAATAAATTGAACATACATCGGCCGCTGTTCCATAGATGATCACATCTGTGGTGCAGCGGCTTTTTTCTGCCCTCTTTAAATTTTCTGATAATTTATCTTCTCTTGACCATTTCTTCTGTAAATGTTATCTTGTAATTAGAAACTGTTCGTATTCTTTGCAGCATATTGACAAACGTTGGAAAGCGGACATTTGCAGCTTGTCTGTGTTCGATCTATGAGGGGAGGGATACATTGAAAAAACTCAGAAACCATCTGCTGCTCTGCTGCCTGTTTTTCTGTATGACACTCGGGATCTCTATGAGTGTTTCCGCAGCAAAAGTTTATGTTCCGGATCGTGCGGTGAAGTTCGGCAATCTGATCTGCTACTGTCTGGGCGTTGACGGAGGCGGACCGCTCTACAGCTATGATCCTGCGTCACGCAGCACTCAGCTGATCCTCGATGAGCGCTGCCATCAGCTGACTGCAAGCGGCAGCTACCTGTATTTCCGCGTGGATTCCTATCACGGCTCGGATGCATCCAGCCGCTATATCTACCGCATCAAACCTGATGGAACTAAAGCAAAACGCCTTGCCAGCGGAACCGATCCGGTAGTCATCGGCAAATATATCTACTATATTGCCCTGACAAAGACACCGCTTTACGGAACCTATGTCGATGGTGAGATCCTCGGCGTCTACCGTATGAAGCTGAACGGAACCGGAAAAAAACTGATCTATGCGTCCACGGAGCTCAAGCATCTCTACCGCTACGGCAACAAAAAGCTGGCATTCACAGAGAACAATGAAGTCTATTTCTCAATGACCACCGCAGGCAGAAAGGTGACATACTTCGATCCATCCTCTGTCTCGGCAAACACCAACAACATGGTCGAGGGACACGACCTGGAAGGCAGAGGATTCAGCAAGATCTGCTACAATGCAAAAGGCATCTATTACACGTTTGACAAACACGATGATACCTTATTCAGGTACAGCAAGGGGGTGGAAAAACGCATCACCGCCTTCGATGGTATGGTCATCCGAAAGGTCATCGATCTGGACCAGTATCTGGTCGTGATCGCAGAATATCTCTGGCAGACACCTGATCACACCTCAGTTCCATTCGCCAGAATGTATCTGATGAAACGCAATGGCAGAAAACGGGTGACGCTTACAGAGGTTGCTGATATCAGCGGAGGATGGTAAATTTCACATCAGTTTCTGTATGTTATCCACTGAAGTGGATGCGAAGATGATCTGACCGGTGCTGCCGGTTGATCAAAAGATTTTCAGGAGGGTTCGAGTATGAATAAACGAAGTGTATCTCATGTTCCGTCCAGACTGGCCGGGCTGTTGTTTTCTGTATTTTTGCTGATGAGTCTCTGCTCTTCAGTATCCGCACAGGAGATCTCCTGTACAGATCCAAACTGGATCATTATTTCCAAAACAGACGCATTGATCGAAAGTCAAACCTTTGAAGAGAATGTATTTATTGAGCCGAAAGCCGGCCTGGCTTTGGGAAACTCTCTCTCCGATGATGAAACGACCTATCTTTTTAAAAAGAATGTGTACGCTGCAGGTGGATTAATGAGCTATGGTGCAAAAGCTCATATCGCCGGAACACTCTACACCGATATGATTTTTCCTTCATTTGACAGTATAGCCGATGGGACATTTGAAGATAAAATGGTTCTCGCTGATGACTACACGGAAGCTGATCTTGAAAGAGGCATCGGCTTTATTTGGGTGTCAGATAATATTACCTACTCTGACATTGTCTTAAAGCACAGTGCTGTCTCCATGACGGTATCGCACAATCTCGGTCCTGTCACCACCAACTCTGACGGAGAAAAGGAGGCTGTCTGCAGTAAATGCGGCAACGTTGTCACTGTAGAGCTGGCATCAGACTCTGATTCCACTGCTGCAATGGCAAAATCTGCAGTTCCGAAGAAGCTGAACAAGACCCCGGATAAGACCGATTCCGGCAGCACTCCGGGCAAAACTGATTCCGGTACTACTACTCCGGGCAAGACCGATTCCGGTA
>JAUNAF010000020.1 GCA_030527715.1 Eubacteriales bacterium | reverse complement strand
GTCCTTAAAAATCAGAAAAGTCAGCGGATTTCCGCTGACTTTGTCTACAGTCTGAAAAGCCGGCGTTTGATACGCCGGCTTTTCTGATATGTTTAGTTTTCTTTCTTTAACTCTGCCATCTTCATCGCACGTACGGTTAACGGAAGACCGAAGAGGGTGATGAATCCGCTTGCATCGTTGTGATCATAGAGATCTCCGGTGGTGAAGGAAGCGAGGGACTCATTGTACAGGCTGTACGGAGAAGTAGTTCCTGCCTTGGTGATGTTGCCCTTGTAGAGCTTGAACTTAACTTCACCGGTCACATACTGCTGAGTGGAGGTAACGAATGCCTGGAGTGCCTCACGAAGCGGTGTGAACCATTTTCCTTCGTAAACGACCTGAGCGAACTGGCTGCCAAGTTTCTTCTTGGTCTCCATGGTCTCACGATCCAGGATCAGCTCCTCTAACTGCTGATGAGCTGCCATCAGGATGGTTCCGCCCGGTGTCTCGTATACGCCGCGGGACTTCATACCTACGACACGGTTCTCTACGATATCCACGATACCGATGCCGTGTTTTCCGCCAAGGACATTCAGCTCCTTGATAATATCAGAAACCTTCATCTGCTTTCCGTTGATGGAGGTCGGAACACCTGCCTCAAAGGTCATGGTTACATACTCGCCCTGGTCCGGAGCCTTCTCCGGGGTCACGCCGAGTACCAGCATGTGATCGTAGTTCGGCTCATTGGACGGATCCTCAAGCTCCAGTCCCTCATGGCTGATGTGCCAGAGGTTACGGTCACGGCTGTAGCTGTGGCTGGTATCAAACGGAAGATCGATGCCGTGCTTTTTGCAGAACTCGATCTCATCCTCACGGGACTGCATGGTCCAGAGGTTGGTCATACGCCACGGAGCGATGATCTTCAGATCCGGAGCAAGAGCCTTGATCGCGAGCTCGAAACGGATCTGGTCATTTCCCTTACCGGTAGCACCGTGACAGATCGTGGTGGCACCCTCTTTGCGGGCAACCTCAACCAGACGCTTTGCGATGACCGGACGTGCCATGGAGGTACCGAGCAGATACTCGTGCTCATAGACTGCACCTGCCTGAACACACGGCATGATGAAATCATCACAGAACTCATCTACAATATTTTCGATATAAAGCTTGGAAGCACCGGACATTTTTGCACGCTCATCCAGTCCGTCCAGCTCATTTCCCTGTCCGCAGTCAACACAGCAGCAGATAACTTCATAATCAAAGGTTTCCTTCAGCCACGGGATCAGAGCAGTGGTATCCAGACCGCCGGAATACGCAAGAACAACTTTCTCTTTCATAATAAAATCCTCCTCTAAAAATGCCAGATGCGTAAATTGCATCGAATTCATCGTTTATTCACAAGAGGTACTATACATCATCCGATGGTATTATGCAAGCGAAAATTACAAAAAATACATAAATATTCATTATTAATGAAAAACAGCTGATTAATTGAAAAAAATGCTTGCATAATATACAGTATATATGTATAATTATGCGTATCTCATTTTTGAGAGAGTATTTTTCTTGCAAAAATTAAGGAATGAGTTTATTATGGTTCAAAGGTAAGATAAGACAGACGTTTCATTATTATATAGGATAGAGATCCGGAAAGGATGTAAAAGAAATGATAAAAGCCGGAATTATCGGAGCAACAGGATATGCAGGAGCAGAACTGGTGAGACTGCTCACAGCTCACAAGGATGTAGAGATCTGCTGGTACGGATCCAGAAGCTACATTGATCAGAAGTATGCAGCGGTTTACCAGAATATGTTTCAGATCGTAGAGGATGTATGTAAGTCAGATGATCTGGAGCAGCTGGCAGAGGAAGTGGATGTGATCTTTACGGCGACTCCGCAGGGATATCTTGCTTCTATATTAAATGAAGGAATTCTCTCCAAGGCAAAGGTGATCGACATCAGTGCGGATTATCGAATCAAGGATGTTGAGGTATATGAGCAGTGGTACGGAATCGAGCACAAATCAGCACAGTTTATTCCGGAGGCTGTATACGGACTCTGCGAGATCAACCGTGAGAAGATCAAGGGTGCGAGACTGATCGCCAATCCGGGCTGCTATCCGACCTGCAGTACGCTGTCGATCTATCCGCTGGTGAAAGAGGGACTGATCGATCCGTCCACCATTATTATCGATGCGAAGTCCGGCACTTCAGGAGCAGGACGCGGTGCGAAGGTGGATAACCTGTACTGTGAGGTCAATGAGAATATCAAAGCCTACGGTGTTGCCGGTCACAGACATACACCGGAGATCGAGGAGCAGCTCTCCTATGCAGCTGGCGAGCCGGTGATGATCAATTTCACACCGCATCTGGTGCCGATGAACAGAGGAATTCTGGTCACCGCCTATGCCTCTCTGAAAAAAGAGGTCAGCTATGAGGAAGTTCGCGCTGCCTACGACAAATATTATGAGAATGAAAAATTTGTCCGCGTACTGGACAAGGATGTCTGCCCGCAGACCAAGTGGGTGGAGGGCAGCAACTATGTAGATGTAAATTTCAAGATCGATCCGAGAACCAAGCGTGTGATCATGATGGGTGCAATGGATAATCTTGTAAAGGGAGCGGCTGGACAGGCTATGCAGAATATGAATCTGCTCTTTGGCCTTCCGGAGTCTGAGGGACTGGATCTGGTTCCGATGTTCCCGTAAGAAGGAAACAGTATGACAGAAAAGATAATAATTCGCAGTATGAAAATCGAAGACTACGATCAGGTGCGGGCACTCTGGATGAAGATCAGGGGGTTCGGTATCCGAAGTGTGGATGATTCCAGAGAAGGTGTGGACAGATTTCTAAGACGCAATCCGGGCTGCAGTGTTGTGGCGGAGTGTGACGGAGTGATCGTCGGAAGCATTCTCTGCGGGCATGACGGACGCCGTGGCTGTCTGTATCATGTCTGTGTGGATCCGGAATACCGGAAGCAGGGAATCGGCAAGGCGATGGTAGTCTTTGCAATGGATGCACTTCGAAAAGAGGAGATCAACAAGGTCTGCCTGATCGCATTTACGGTCAATGATATCGGAAATGCATTCTGGAATGAGATCGGATGGACAAAGCGAGAGGATCTGAACTACTACGATTTCACACTGAATGAGGCAAATATTACGGCATTTAATCAATAAGATCGACGTAAAGGGGACATTATGAAAGAGATTACCGGAGGAATTACAGCAGCAAAAGGTTTTCAGGCAGCTTCCGCAGCTGCAGGAATCAAATATCAGAACCGTACAGACATGGCGATGATCTACAGTGAGGTGCCGTGCAATGCCGCAGGTACTTTCACCACCAACATCGTGAAGGCAGCGCCGGTAAAATGGGATATGGAGATCGTGAAAAACGCTCCGTATGCACAGGCGGTGATCGTCAACAGCGGTATTGCCAACGCCTGCACCGGTGAGGAGGGCTATGGCTACTGCAGAGAGACTGCAAAAGAAGCGGCAAAGGTGCTTGGCATTCCGGAGCATGCAGTGCTGGTCGGCTCTACCGGTGTCATCGGCATGCAGATCCCGATCGACCGTATCTGTGCAGGTATTTCCATGCTTGCTGAGAAAAAATCAGGAACTCTGGAGAGCGGAACGGAGGCAGCCAAGGCGATCATGACCACCGATACTGTAAAAAAAGAGGTGGCTGTTCAGATCGAGCTGGGTGGAAAGACCGTGACGATCGGAGGCATGTGCAAGGGATCCGGAATGATTCATCCGAATATGTGTACCATGCTTGGCTATGTGACGACAGATGCGGCAATTTCCAAGGAGATGCTGCAGAAAGCGCTGAGCACAGATGTCTGCGATACCTACAACATGGTATCCGTAGACGGTGATACGTCCACAAACGATACCGTGCTTCTGCTGGCGAACGGCCTGGCAGGAAACCCGGAGATCACAGAGGATGGAGAGGATTATCAGACCTTCCTCGCAGCACTGAATTTTGTAAATACGACACTGGCAAGAAAGATCGCTGGAGACGGTGAGGGTGCAACCGCACTGTTCACGGTAAAGGTGATCGGTGCAGAGTCCAAGGAGCAGGCTGTGACGCTTTCCAAATCCGTAGTCACCTCCAGTCTGACGAAGGCTGCGATCTACGGACATGATGCAAACTGGGGCAGAATCCTCTGTGCTATGGGATATTCCGGTGCACAGTTCGATCCGGAAAAAGTGGACCTTACCTTTGAAAGTGCCGCAGGCAGCCAGAAGATCATTGAGAATGGTGTGGCTGTGGATTACAGCGAGGAGGTCGCTACAAAGATCCTTTCCGAGGAAGAGGTTATCGTGATCGCAGATGTCAAGATGGGCAATGCATCCGCAACTGCCTGGGGCTGTGATCTGACCTATGATTATGTGAAGATCAACGCAGATTATCGTTCATAAGATAAACAGAAGAAGCTGATAATGAGTACTGACAAAGGAGAAACGAACATGGGAGATATGGAAAACTGGCTGGAAAAGGCGAACGTACTGAATGAGGCTCTGCCGTACATTCAGCGTTTCCGAGGCGATATCATGGTTGTAAAATACGGCGGAAGTGCGATGGTGGATCAGTCACTTCAGCAGAGTGTGATCAGCGATGTCGCACTGTTGAAGCTGGTCGGCTTCCGCCCGATCGTTGTACACGGCGGCGGCAAGGAAATCACCAAGTGGGTGGAGAAAGCCGGACTGAATACAAAGTTTGTCAACGGTCTTCGTGTGACAGATGAGCCGACGATGGAGATCGCCGAGATGGTCTTAAACAAAATCAATAAGAATCTGGTGTCCATGATGGAGAAGCTGGGTGTTTCCGCGATCGGTATCAGCGGAAAGGACGGTACGACACTTCGGGTGAGCAAAAAACTTTCCAAGGGACAGGATATCGGATTTGTCGGCGAGATCAACGAGGTGAATACGGAGCTTATGCAGAAGCTGCTGGACAATGATTTTGTTCCGGTGATCTGCCCGATCGGTGTGGATGAAAATTATCATTCTTATAATATCAATGCAGATGATGCTGCCTGCGCGATCGCAGCGGCAATGGGCGCATCAAAGCTGGCTTTCCTGACAGATATCGAGGGAGTATACCGTGATCCGCTCAACAAGGATACGCTGATCTCCACAATGACCGTTCCGGAGGCGAAGGAATTCCTGAACAGCGGAAATGTCGGCGGAGGAATGCTTCCGAAGCTGCAGAACTGCATCGATGCGATCAATGCAGGCGTAGAAAAAGTGCATATTCTGGATGGAAGGATCGCACACTGCCTGCTGCTGGAATTCTTCACTGACGGCGGTATCGGAACCGCAATTGTAGGCGGAAATAAAAAGAAAAAGGCCTGAGCCGGAAGACCGGGTCATGAAACGGACGGAAAGGGGATAATTTCGACAATGAGTAAGAGCATGAATTCCTATATGGACCAGGCGGAGCAGTATGTACTGCACACCTACAATCGTTTTCCAATCGTGATCGAGAGCGGCGACGGCGTCTATCTGAAGGATACTGACGGAAAAGAATATCTGGATTTTGCATCCGGCATCGCAGTGTATGCGCTCGGATATCATTATCCGGGATTTGATGAGGCTTTAAAAGAGCAGATCGACAAGGTAATGCATATTTCGAATCTGTTTTACAGTGCTCCGCTTGCGGACGCTGCAGAGAAGGTGGTAAAGGCCAGCAAAATGAGCAAGGTCTTCTTCACCAACAGCGGTACCGAGGCGATCGAGGGTGCGATCAAGGCAGCGCGTAAATACGCATATCTGAAAGACGGAAGAACCGACCATGAGATCATTGCAATGCAGCATTCTTTCCACGGTCGCAGTGTCGGAGCACTTTCCGTTACCGGAAACGCGCATTATCAGGAGGCTTTCCGTCCGCTGATGGGCGGTGTAAAATTTGCAGAGTACAATGATCTGCAGAGTGTTCTGGAACAGGTGAATGAGCATACCTGTGCGATCATTCTTGAAACGGTACAGGGTGAGGGCGGTATCTATCCGGCCACAGAAGAGTTTCTGAAGGGAATCAGAAAAGTCTGCGATGAGAAGGATATCCTGCTGATTCTGGATGAGATCCAGTGCGGTATGGGAAGGACAGGAGAGATGTTTGCCTGTGAGGCATATGATGTTCAGCCGGACATCATGACCGTGGCAAAAGCACTTGGCTGCGGTGTGCCGGTCGGTGCATTTCTGCTGAATGAAAAGACCGCAAAGGCATCTCTGGTTCCGGGAGATCACGGAACGACCTACGGCGGAAATCCGTTTGCAACTGCAGCAGTCAGCTGCGTGCTGGACATTTTTGAGAAGGATCAGATCGTGGAGCATGTCCGCGAGATCGCACCGTATTTTGAGCAGAAGCTGGATGCATTGGTTGCAGAGCATGACTGCCTGACTGCGAGAAGAGGACGCGGTCTGATGCAGGGAATCGTGGTAGGAAACGGTGTGACTCCGGGACAGATCATTCTTGAGGCACAGAAGGAGGGACTGCTGGTCATTTCCGCGGGAAGTGATGTGCTTCGTCTGGTTCCGCCGCTTGTGATCGAGGAAAAACATATCGATGAAATGGCAGAGAAGCTTTCCAGAGCTATTGCCGGAGTTAGGAAAAACTAAGTGTTAAAAAAACGTTGCAATTTTCAAAATATTCCTTTACAATAATATGTGCATAAGGGGGATTCCGTCGTCAGATTATTACGACGAAGGAGATTATGCACATTGAGAAAATTGAGAAAAGGAAGTTTGAGAGTGGTTGCAGCGCTCTTTTTCTGTATTCTGATCTTTGTGGGATGCGGAAAAAAGGACGAACTCATTTTTGAAACACAGACGGAGATTTTAAAGACTGATGGCGGGTCAGAGCGTCTGACTGAGAGAAGCTCAGAACCGGTCACTGCTTCGGAGAAGCGGATCTATGTCGATGTCTGCGGCGCAGTAAAGCATCCGGGAGTCTACTGTCTGACAGAAGGAGCCCGTGTGTATGAGGCGATTGAGCTTGCAGGAGGCTTTCGGTTTGATGCAGACAGTGAAGTGATCAATCAGGCACAGATCCTTCAGGATGGTATGCAGATCAAAGTCTACACACAGGAGGAAACTTCCGAATTGGAGAAGAGCGGGATTCCGCTTTCTGCTTCTGAGCAGGGACTCAGTTCAGATTCCAAAGATCCGGAGATGGATGGAAAGATCAATCTGAATACGGCAGACAAAGAGCAGCTCTGCAGCCTGCCGGGAATCGGAGAGGTCCGTGCGGAGGAGATTCTCGCATACCGCAGTGCGAACGGCGGTTTCTCAAGTATTGAAGAGATCATGAAGGTCAACGGGATCAAAGAGGCAACCTTTCAGAAAATCAAGGACAGGATTGCAGTTTAAATATATAAGGAGAAAATAATGGCAAAGCAGGTTTTAGTAGTTGACGATGAAAAACTGATTGTAAAAGGAATCCGTTTCAGCCTGGAACAGGACGGCATGGAAGTTGACTGTGCATATGACGGAGAAGAAGCTCTGCAGATGGTACATCAGAAAGAATATGACATCGTCCTGCTGGATCTGATGCTTCCGAAGGTTGACGGATTGTCTGTCTGCCAGCAGATCCGTGAGTTTTCCTCCGTTCCGGTAGTGATGCTCACAGCAAAGGGCGATGACATGGACAAGATCCTCGGACTGGAGTACGGTGCCGATGATTATATCACAAAGCCGTTCAATATTCTGGAGGTAAAGGCAAGGATCAAAGCCATCATGAGACGTACCGGAAGACCGGCAGCTGAGAAGGAAAAAGCCCGTGTGGTTGAGATCGGTGATCTGATCCTGGACTGCGACAGCCGCAGAGTCAGCATCGGCGGCGTGGAGATCGATCTGACAGCAAAGGAATTTGATGTACTTGAGCTTCTGGTGCAGAATCCGAACAAGGTCTACAGCAGAGAGAATCTTCTGGATCTTGTCTGGGGCAAGGATTATCCGGGAGATGTTCGTACCGTAGATGTACACATCAGACGACTCAGAGAAAAGGTGGAGACCAATCCGAGTGAACCGAAGTACGTGCATACCAAGTGGGGTGTAGGTTACTATTTTCAGTATTAATACCGCAGCGCGGTACAGTGATGTGCCGGCGGAAACAGATCAAAGGAAAAATAAATGAAGCGAATAAAAGAGCTTGTCAGAAAGACCGGAATTGAACGCTATTTAAAGAGCCTTCAATTCCGCATTTTTATCATCTTTTTTATGGTCAGCATTATCCCGATCCTGCTGATGAAGATGAGTATATTGAAGAATTATGAGGAACAGTCGATCCTGCAGCGAAGCAGGATGATGCAGAATCAGGCGGACTATCTTGCGGTCAAGATCGGGGAGAACTGTCTGGGAGATGAGATGCAGCTGGCAGAGCTGTCAGAGGAGATCGAGCAGTTTTCAAAGCTCTATGACGGACGGCTGGTGGTGATCAATACCGATTATCAGATCATCGAAGATTCCTATGCGCTGGATGTCGGGAAATATCTGGTGACGAAGGAAGCGATGAAAAGCATGGCCGGACAGTACAGTTCCGTACAGAGCTCAGCCTACAATTTTATCGAAATGTCCCTTCCGGTCTACAATAAGAAAAACAATCAGCTGATGGGAGTACTGGTCGTCAGCTCCCAGACTACGGATATTATGGAGAACAGGACCGAGCTCAGCAAGAAAGTATTTCTTCTGCAGATCGCTCTGATCGCGATCGTACTGATCGCGGCCTTCTATTCTTCACGCATCCTGGTACGGCCGTTTGCAAGAGTGACGGCAGCTCTGGAGAAGGTCAGCGGAGGATTTCTGGAAAATGACCTGCTGATCCTGGATTACACAGAGACCAGAGATATGTCGGAAGCCTACAATCAGATGCTTGCCCGGATGAAGGCGGTGGATGATTCGAGACAGGAATTTGTATCCAATGTCTCACATGAGCTGAAGACCCCGATCACCTCGATGAAGGTGCTGGCGGATTCTCTGCTGATGCAGCCGGATGTTCCGGTGGAACTCTATCAGGAGTTCATGACCGATATCGCGGAGGAGATCGAGCGTGAGAATAAGATCATCAATGATCTACTTTCACTGGTCAAGATGGATAAAAAGGCATCGGATGTCAATATCCAGTCGACAAATATCAATGAGCTGATCGAGCTGATCCTCAAGCGTCTGCGCCCGATCGCTGCAAAGAAGGAGATCGAGCTGGTGCTTGACAGCTACAAGCCGGTCATGGCAGAGGTAGATGAGACGAAGCTTACGCTGGCGCTGTCCAACCTGGTAGAAAATGCGATCAAGTATAACAATGACGGGGGATGGGTACATCTCTCCATCAATACGGATCACAAATACTTCTATATTAAAGTGGAGGACAACGGCATCGGCATTCCGAAGGAAGATCAGGAACATATTTTTGAGAGATTCTACCGTGTAGACAAGTCTCATTCCAGAGAGATCGGAGGAACCGGTCTCGGTCTTGCAATCACGAGACAGGCGATCCTGATGCACAACGGAATGATCAAAGTATTCAGTGAGGAAGGACATGGAACCACATTTACCGTCCGTGTACCGCTGGTTTATCAGGCCTGAGGTTCAATAAACGGAAAGATGGGAAAGTGCTGACTTAGAACAATGAGAGAGAAGAAGAAATTAAGATTACTGTTCGGAATCGCAGTGTTCCTGCTGTGCGGCTGCCTTTTGACAGCGTGCTCAGGACCGATCCGGGTAGGAGAGGGATATCAGATCTATTATACGGACGAAAGTCATGTGGATCTTCTGACGGAGACGATGACATCTGATGCAGAGGACACACTGGAACTGGCCAGAGAGATGCTGGAGCGCATGCAGCATCCGGCAAAGGAGACAGAGCATTTTTCACTGTTTCCGGAAGGACTGACGGTCGAGGAGCTGACTTTGAACGAGGGACAGCTGACGATCACCTTCAATGATGCCTATAAGAAGATGGATACGGCACAGGAGATCCTGTTCCGCTCCGGAGTTGTGCTCATGGTGACACAGGCAGCTGAGATCCGGACTGTGGTGATCCATATTGGAAAGGATGTGCTTCGTGACAGTGACGGAGAGCCGGTCGGAGCGATGGTTGCTTCGATGTTCGTAAAGAACCCGATCGGACAGAATTCCTACCGCTATGCATCGCTCACACTTTACTTTGCCAATGAGAAGGGCGATAAGATCGTACAGGAAAACAGAAATATCCACTATTCTGCGAATACCACACTGGAAAAAGCTGTGATGGAGCAGCTGCAGAAGGGACCGTCATCCCAGCAGCTTCGCCCGGTGCTCTCCGAGGAGGTCAAGCTGCTCGGAATTACGGTGGATAATAAGAGCTGTGTGGTCAATTTTGATGAAAACTTTTTAGCTATGAAGCTGGATGATGTGACACCGGAGGCGACGATCTACGCGATCGTCAACTGCCTCTGTGATGTCCTCGGGGTGGACTGGGTACAGTTTCAGGTCGACGGCTCCTCCAATGCCGTATTTGGAGAGAGTCTGAGTCTTGCAGGACCGTTCCACAGAAATGCAGACGTAATTGAAGAGATACAGGAGGAAGGAAACTTCGGTGAGCCTTCTGTAGGACTGTAACAAAAACCTATCCTTTTGTATGGGGAAGTTCTGTTTCAGATATGTTAATATTATGAATATAGAATGTCCAAAATTTTTTATACAGAGGAGGGTGATCAGATGAAATCAGCCGGCTATCATTTTAGAAAATATGCGGTCTGCATCATTTTCATGCTGTTTTTGTCTTCGGCCATCATGCCATTGAAGGCAGCGGCGGCCAAAAAGATTTTTGCAAGCGATGTGAGAGTGAAGGTGACTCCGCCGGAGGCAGGAGCACCGCCGACATTTACGGCGAAATCCGATGCACCGACCGTCTACTCTGCCGAGATCGGAAGCTGGACGACTGACAAGATCGGTATTACAGCGGTAAATGTGGGAGATTTCGTATTTCAGCCGTTTTACATTTATAACTGCAATGTAGAGATAACCATAAAAGATGATTACATGCTGTCGAATACTTCTTACGGCTACATCAACGGCAATGAAGCTAAGATGACGAAAAACGGCACGAAGACCTATGTTCTGACCTATCAGTTCCCGTATCTTTACAGAACAACTCTTACAGACAGTGATATTACTCTGACTCTGGCAAACGTTCCGTACAATGGCGGTAAAACCGCGAAGCCGGGTGTTACGGTATATCACAGTGGAAGAAGACTTACAGAATCCAAGGATTATTCTGTGACATATGAAGAGGCAACCAAGGTCGGTACAGCGAAACTCACCGTATACGGAAGAAATTTATACAATGGATCAGTCGTCAAGACCTACAATATCGTGCCGGCAGAGCTCCCGATGGATCTTGAGATGAGTCTGTCAACAGCAGCACTGGATGGAAAATCACGTGCAGGAGATAAATTCAAATGCACATTTTCCAGATCACTTCCGTCGAGCTGTTCAGATTCGGATGCTGTGTACAGATGGCAGTATTCTACGGATCAGCTCAGCTGGAAAGATATAGAAGAGAGCAGCGGAGGTGCTTCCTTCGTTGTTCCGGAGAAATATGCAGGAAACTATCTGCGTGTCATATTTGATGCGTATGGCCACAAGAATGGTCCGATCTACAGCAATGTTGTCAAGCTGGAGCAGACCTATGCAGTCAGTGTCATAAACGGTACCGCAATAGACACAGAGACTGACATGACAGTCACAAAGGCTAATGCGGGAGATATTTTCTATCTGATCGCAGACGAACCTGTGTCAGGTATGAAGTTTGACAAGTGGGATATCCGTGATGCAAACACGGGTGCGGTGATCGCGCTCATGTCTGATATGAAGAAGATTGCATATACCATGCCGGCAAGAGCTATCAAGGCAGAGGCTGTCTATACTTCTACTGCGGACAATTCCGGCGCGGCTGTTGGAGGCGGAATGACTCCGCATATCAAGCTTCCTGACCTTCCGGGTATCGGCTCAGGTTCCGACAAGGGAGACGATAGCAAAACCGGAGGCGGAACATCCGCAGGCAGCGGCTCCGCACAGAACGGCGGAAAGACAGATACAACGAAGCCGGCAGATCCAGTCAAATCCAATGCAGGTAACACCGGCAGCGGCTCTGCCCAGAATGCAGGAAAGACAGATACAACGAAACCTGCAGATCCAGGCAAATCCAATGCAGGTAACACCGGCAGCGGTTCTGCCCAGAATGGCGGAAAAGCAGATGCAACGAAGCCGACACAGCCTGGAAAATCCGGTACAGATACCAACGGTTCTGCATCAAATACAGGAAATACAGATCCGAAGCAGTCTGATCCTACAACGATCACGGCAGATCCTCAGAAGAAGGATATCAGTTTTTCTGATTCTGTGAAGATCGGAAAGATCAAAAAGAAATCCTTCCGGATCCGTTTCCAGAAGGTTCCGAAAGCGACCGGATATGAGATCCATATTGCGGAAAACAAAAAGTTTACGAAAAATCACAGAGTGATCCGCATCAAGAAGACCTCAACCATTATCAAAAAGCTGCGTCCGGGAAAGACCTACTACGTAAAGGTAAGGGCTTTTACACAGAAGAAAGCGAAAGCAAAACGCAAATATCAGAAATTCAGTGCTGTTCAGAAAGTAAAGACGGTACGCGGAAAGTAAGAACAGGTAAATCAGAGTAAAAGAAAGGAGCCTGTTGCAAAATAGATGAAGGTTCATCTATGGAGCAACGGCTCCTTTTAACATTATGAGAAACTCGCAAAGCGTGTTTCTCATAGTGTTAAGAAGTGGTCAGTTCCTGTGAGGATCGTGCTGCCGTTTTCGGTTCCGAAGTCTTCTGCTCAGATACGATCAGTCCCAGGATCGTGAGACCTGTGCCGACCGCCATCATTGGCGTCACTTTTTCATGAAGAATCAGAATAGAGGCTGCCAGTGTGATCACCGGAATCGCATAAATATAGGCGCTGGTCTTGACTGCACCGAGGATCTCTACCGCCTGATTCCAGCAGACAAAACAGATGGAGCAGGCAATGATGCCGAGAAACAGAAGATTGAGCAGGTTGACCGGATCGGTCAGCATCTCAGGACGGGGCTGATAACCTGTGAAGGCAGCCAGCGGAATCATGAAGAGGATTCCGTAGAAGAAGATCCGTCTGGTAGTGAGTATCACAGGATAACCGTGACAGGAGATCTTTTTAATGGCAATAGAGTAGACACCCCACAGAAATGCAGCGGCAAGGCAGAGAGTATCTCCTGTCAGATTCATTTCCACCTCACTTCCTCCGCCGAAGCTCAGGAGAATGATTCCGAGAATCGCAAAGACGAAACCGAAAAGAAACGGTCGGGTCAGTTTTTCTCCGAGAAAGAAAAAAGCGAGGATGCTGACAAACAGCGGCGCTGTGGAAACGATGACGCTCACATTGGCTGCCTGGGTATAGGTGAGAGAAAGATTCTCAAACAAATAGTAGAGTGTGATGCCGGAAAAACCTGCAAGTGCAAAGGTCAGTTCCTGTTTTCTGTCAGTGAGTTTCAGCACTTTCGGCTTCATGATCCAGAGGGCGAGGTAACCGAGAAGAAAACGGTTCAGCAGCAGCTCCACCGGACTGCAGCTCTTCAGAAGAACCTTGGACGAGACAAAGGTGGTTCCCCAGACAAGTGCAGTGAAGATGGCGAGCAGGTGACCGAAAAGATGCGATTTCTTGTTCATAATGATGTCTTCCTTTTCTGCGAATAATGCACTTATCATCGCACAGGAAGAGAGAAAAATCAATCCCGGGATTGCGAGTATCCGATTGACCGGTTACGGATCGGAAGAAAGGACTGTCTGCAGACGGACCGTACCGTCTTTTGAGACCGTGAAGGTGACAGCACCGTTTTTGTCCGTCCGTAGGATACGGCAGCCGGCGGAAAAGAGTCTTTCCAGAAGTTCCCTGTGAGGATGTCCATAGCGATTATCTTTTCCGCAGGAGATGACGGCGATCTTTGGAGTGATCTGTTTTAAGAATTCTTCCGGAGTGGAATTTCTGGAACCGTGATGCGCTGTCTTCAGGATATCCACATCTTTGAGGAGACCGGAAGAGATCAGCCATTGTTCCCCATCACCTTCCAGATCTCCGGTCATCAGGATGGACCGATTCTGATAGCTGATCTCGGTGGTCAGAGATCCTTCATTGCTGTCAGTGTAAGTGCGATCGGAAAATGGCGCAAGTATCCTCATGACAGTGTCACCGCTGTGAAGAAGATCGCCGCTTGCAAGAGAGAGCACAGGAATCCCGCAGTCTGCAGCAAGCTGCTTCAGCTGTTCGGCACTGTCTTTTTCCGTATCGATCTTTGGAATAACGATCTTTCCGATACTGACACCGGAAATATTTTCCCCGAGAAGATTTTTCTCATAAGAGGAGAGAATTTCTGTCAGACCGCTGATATGGTCGGCGTCAAAGTGCGATACGACCCAGACATCCACCGTCGAGATCCGCTGAGAGTACAGAAAAGGAAGCAGGCAGTTGTTGGACAGATTCTCCTGAGTACTTCCGCCGTCAAACATCCAGACATGACCATTTTCTGTCTGTATACAGCAGCCGTCACCTTGACCGACATCCAGAAAGGTGGCGGTCCATTTTTTTTGCTGTGGAAAAAACAGAATGGTGAGACAGAAGACAAATCCGATGAGCAGAAGGAAAAGTTTTAAAAGCTGATGTCGAAAGGGTGGTCTGGTGTCTGAGGATAAGGAGGCTGAATGAAAAGCGGAACGTGGAGAAAACAGCAGATACAGAAGCAGTGCGAGAAAGAGATAGTAGAAGAATATGCGGATCCCGGACGGTTTTCCCACAACAAAGACCGCTCCGGGCAGTCTGTGTATCATTCTGCAGAGTTTCAGAAGAAGCGGAAAGGCATAGTGGAGCGGCGCAAGCAGAAACTGACCGAAAAGAGGATGCGGACTTCCGAGAACGGCGCCCGCGGCTCCGAGCAGAAGCACGACGGGCATCATGGGCAGGACCAGCAGATTCAGCAGGATTCCGTAGACTGGCACACGGTAGTAGAACATGGCACTGATCGGCAGTGTGATGGCAAAGGAGGAGAGGCTGCTGAATAATGGCTGCCATCGGTGACGCTTAAACTGAGTGGTGACATAGTAGATGCCAATGACAGAGGCATAGGAATAGAGAAAACCGGCCTGCGTGATCTGAACAGGATTTTTCATGAGCAGGAGCAGGGACGAGAGTGTCAGTGAGGTCGGAGCGTCGTAGGTGCGTCCGCAGAGCTGGGCTCCGATGGTAATGCAGAACATCAGAATAGCACGCATTGCGGAGACCGGACTTCCGATCATGAGTCCGTACAGGAATATCAGTGAGCAGGAGATCAGCGCAGAGATAACGTGACTCAAACTGAAAAGATTCAGAAAAGTAAAGAGCTGCATGCCGAGAATGGAGATATGAAGACCCGAGATCGCCAGCAGATGAAGGATGCCGCAGTCCTGAAAGAGCAGTTTTGTATCTTTGCTCAGCAGACTGCGGTCCCCTGTGAGCAGGGCCGAGAGAAGACCGGCGCTCTCGGCGTCAAGACAGAGCGTGATCGTCTGTGTCAGCTTTCTGCGAAGTTCATAGAGACGTTCCCCCGGAAAAGAGGCATGCCGGTCTGAGGCAAGAAGCTCTGCTTTTCGCAGGAGGGCATGGATCCCTTTGGCGTTGTAGTAGGTATCAGACGCAAAGCCGCCCGGATTGGATGCTGGTTCAGGATAGGTGAAGGTACCGCAGAGAAGTACACGGCTGCCGACCGGAGTATCTGAGGCAGCGCTTAGATAGGCGAGAAGTCTGCCGGACAATCTGGAAGAATCAGAGAGATCAGAAGAATCAGAGACGGACAGATGTTTCAGGTAAAGACGTGTGCGTTCATTGACGGTTTCTTTATAATAGACAGTTCCCGAGAGCTGAACTATGCTTCCTTCCGGCAGACCGGGAACGGGTTTTCCGGAACGCAGGAGAATCCCCATCACGATGCACCAGAGCAGAACAGGAAAGCAGATAAGGCAAAGGACACGTTTAGAGATAAGCCATCCTCCTTTCGGTAGAATAAAAAAGTCGATATGTTCAGGAAGTGAATGAGAAAGACCTGCTGCTTCGAAGGTATTCCTTGCGAGGCAGCAGGTCTACATGATTAAATATATCACACAAACATAATAAATGCAATGAATGGTATATAATAAAATGAAATGATATGGATCTTCTTCAGCGGCTAGGCGATGGAGACGACTTCATATCCTGCGCGGGTCACGGCTGCAGTAAGCTCCTCATCGGAAACTTCCCGGTCCATTTCAACGACCGCCTGTTTTTTACGAAGGTTTACGCTGCAGGAGACACCATCGATGCGCTGCAGATGTTTCATGACCGCATTTTTGCAGTTGTCACAGTGCATTCCCTCGATCGTGAGTGTCTTTTTTGCAATGACAGAATGCTCAAGTTTCTTTTTCTCCTCCGGAAGGCTTCCGCCACCGCCACCGCAGCATCCGCCCTGTCCGGTCAGATGTTTTTTGCTGCTGCGTACTGCGAAAAATACCAGCACTGCCATGATCAGAAGAATAATAGCTGTTCCCATAAAGTTCATCCTCTCTGTTTTATATTTTGATAACTATTCAGAGCCATGCGATTTCGGAAAAATTTTGATCGACAAGCTCGCTTGTGAGAGCAAAATCTTCCACGAAATCATATGGCGAGAAGCCACATCGAGGAAATGCGATAGCATTTTCGAGATAGCTCTGAATAGTTAATTGTGGATAATGCTTCAGATGCACATTTCTGATGCCAATCATATACCCCATGAGGGTATTTGTCAACAGCAGAGTGAAAAAGATTCGGGAGAGGGGTGAATTAAAAATATGTATACCACTTAACCTGTAACTGTGTTATACTAAAACATAAAAGTCTTATCTCAGCTGAACTCTCGACTGGGATAAAAATCAGACAAAGCTCGGGGCAGAAGGTGCCAAAGGAGAACAGAAATGGATAAGAATAAAGCAGTTTTTTATAAAAATCAGGCAGAGACCATCATCAAAAAGATGAAAGCAAGAAAGATGGCCGGATATTATTGTGCAACGATGGAGGAAGCAGAGGCAAAGGTGCTTGAGCTTCTCGGAGATGAGAAAAAATCTGTCGGCTATGGCGGATCTATGACGATCGATCATTCTGACCTTAAGGAAAGGATCAAGGTAGCAGGCCATGATCTGATCATCAGAGAAAACTATAAGACACCGGAAGAGCAGAAGCAGCTGAAGGCAATGATGGTAAATGCCGATGCTTTCCTGATGAGCTCCAATGCGATCACTCTGGATGGTGAGCTGATCAACATTGACGGAAGAGGAAACCGTGTTTCTTTCCTGATCTATGGTCCGGAAGAAGTCATCCTTGTAGTCGGAATGAATAAGGTAGTCTGTAATGTGGAAGACGGTATCCGCCGCGTAAGAAATGAGGCAACTCCGGCAAATACCGTTCGCTTAAACTGCGACACACCTTGTGCAAAGACCGGTGTCTGTGCAAACTGTCTTCCGAACACGATCTGCTGTCAGGTCGTGGTAACACGTTCTTCCCTCGTACCGGAGAGAATCAAAGTGATTCTGGTAGGCGAAGAGCTCGGATATTAAGAAACAAAGGAAGGAGTGGTGCAGATGACGATCAGAGAGATGACGGAAGAGAGGGAGAAGGCATATTTGTCAGAGTATGCCTGCCTGAGCACGGCCACCAGGGGCAGAGAAGTGCCGGAGGCTGAGTGCGACATCCGTCCTGTTTTTCAGAGAGACCGTGACCGTATTCTGCACAGCAAGTCCTTTCGTCGTCTGGAACATAAAACTCAGGTATTTTTAAGTCCGCAGGGCGACCATTACCGGAACCGTCTGACGCACACACTTGAGGTCAGTCAGGTGGCGAGGACGATCACACAGGCACTGCGCCTGAACGAAAGTCTCGCGGAGGCGATCGCCATGGGACACGATCTTGGACATACCCCGTTCGGTCATGCAGGTGAGCGTGTGCTGAATCAGCTGCATCCGGAAGGATTTGTGCACAGTGAGCAGAGCGTGCGCGTGGTAGAACTGCTTGAAAAAAAGGGAAAGGGTCTGAATCTGACCTGGGAGGTCCGTGACGGGATCCTCAATCATCGCACTGCGGGGCATCCGTCGACTCTGGAGGGGCGGGTCGTCCAGCTCTCAGACAAGATCGCTTATATCAATCATGATATCGATGACGCGGAGCGCGCCGGGATCCTTCCGCAGGGAATACCGCGGGAGTACACAGATGTGCTCGGTACAACGATCCGGGAACGCCTGAATACGATGATCCATGATATCGTGACACACAGCAAAGATCAGCCGAGGATCTGCATGTCTGAGGAAATAGAGGCGGCCATGCAGGGGATCCGAAGGTTTATGTTTGAAAATATTTATACACACAGTGCAGCAAAGGCAGAGGAAGGCAAGGCAGAGCATGTGATCGCCGAGCTTTACAACTTCTATCTGAACCACCCGGAAAAGATGCCGCTGGAGTATCTGGAGCTCACGGAGCAGAGAAATGAGCCGCTGTCCAGGGCTGTCTGTGATTTTATTTCCGGAATGACGGACCAATACGCCATGGCAAGGTACTATGAGATCTTTGTACCGAAGTTCTGGCAGCAGTAAGGAGAGGAGATAATGTATTATTCCGAAGATCTCGTAGAAGAGGTACGTTCACGAAATGATATTGTGGATGTGATCTCAGGCTACGTAAAACTTCAGAGAAAGGGTGCATACTATTTTGGACTCTGCCCCTTTCACAATGAAAAATCACCGTCCTTCTCGGTTTCACCGTCCAAGCAGATCTATCACTGCTTTGGATGCGGGGCAGGCGGAGATGTCTTTACATTTCTCCGGGAGTATGAAAACTTCACCTTCCAGGAGGCGATGCAGTCACTGGCTGACCGTGCCGGCATCGTGCTTCCTGTGCAGGAGGAGAGTGCAAGAGACAGACAGGAGAAGGATCTGCGCGGCCGGATCCTGGAAGTAAACAAAATGGCTGCAAAGTATTTCTATTACCAGCTCCGCACTGAGAACGGAAAGGCTGCAATGAAATATCTGCAGGACCGCCAGCTGTCCGAAGAAACGATCCGCAGCTTCGGTCTTGGGTTCGCAAACAAATACAGCAATGATCTGTACCGGTATCTCAAGGATAAAGGGATCTCGGATGAACTGCTTGCCCAGTCCGGTCTGATGAATGTGGATGAAAAGCAGGGAATGTACGATAAATTCTGGAACCGCGTGATCTTCCCGATCATGGATGTCAATAACCGTGTCATCGGCTTCGGCGGCCGCGTGATGGGAGACGGAAAACCGAAGTATCTGAATTCACCGGAGACAAAAGTGTTTGAAAAAAGCAGAAATCTCTACGGACTGAATGTGGCCAAACGCAGCCGCAGCAGATATTATCTGGTCTGCGAGGGATATATGGATGTCATTTCTCTGCATCAGGCGGGCTTTACGAATGCAGTGGCTTCTCTCGGAACTGCGCTGACATCGCAGCATGCAGGTCTGCTCAGAAGATACACTGAGGAAGTCGTGTTGACGTATGACAGCGATGATGCCGGCATCAAGGCAGCGCTGAGAGCAATTCCGCTGCTGAAGGAGGCAGGAATCAACACGAGAGTGCTTTCCATGCAGCCGTATAAAGATCCGGATGAGTTTATCAAGGCACTCGGAGCCGAGGAATTCCAGAAGAGAATCGATGCAGCTCAGAACAGCTTCTTATTTGAGACGGATCTTCTGCAGAAAAATTATAATATGGCGGATCCTACAGAGAAGACCGCCTTTCATGAGGCACTTGCCAAGAAGCTGATGACGTTCGAACAGGAGCTTGAGCGCGAGAACTACATCGAAGCTGCAGCAAGACGCTATCATATCAGCTTTGAAAATCTCAGAAAACTTGTCAACCGTATGGCAATGCAGGGAATGAATTCCAGAACGGTAACAAGAAGAAGAGAGGAGACGGCTCCAACCGGCAGCGGTACAGCGAAACCTAAGAAGGAAGGCGGCATCGTTCGCTCGCAGAAACTGATGCTGACCTGGCTGATCGAATATCCGAAGCTGTATCAGAGTGTGAAGCCGTATCTGCACAGTGATGATTTCACGACGGAGCTGCTGCAGAAGGTGGCAGAGCAGCTGTTTTCTCAGTACGAGGAGAGCGGAAGCTGCAATCCGGCAAAAATCATCAGCAGCTTTGAGGAGTTGGAAGATCAGAAGGAAGCAGCAGCACTGTTTCACGCAACGCTGGAGACATCCACGAAGGCAGAGCTGGAGAAGGCGGTGCGGGAGACCCTCATGCGTCTGGTCGCTCATGGATTGGAGCAAAGGAGTGCAAAGCTTGACCCGACCGATATGGCAGGTCTTCAGAAGCTGATACAGGACAAAAAACGGATCAGTCAGATCGGACAGATCCGACTGGAGGTATAGAGTATGTCAGAAATTCATCTTTCCGAACGCCTGCTGGCAATTGCCGGACTGGCTGAGGAAGCGGAACGTCTTGCAGATATCGGGACAGACCATGCACATATTCCGATCGCTCTTGCACTGAGAGGAAGACTGAAGCACGCGATCGCGATGGATATCAATCGGGGACCGCTGCTGCGTGCGGAGGAAAACATCGCTCTTTTCGGTCTCTCTGAAAAAATTGAGACCAGACTGTCGGACGGTGCAGAGGCACTTCTTCCGGGGGAGGCAGATACCGTAGTGATCGCCGGCATGGGAGGTGCTCTGATGGTAAGAATTCTGACGGACGGAGCATCTCAGCTTGCGCAGACGGAGACACTGGTACTGCAGCCGCAGTCGGAACTCTCAGAATTTCGAAAAAAGCTGCATGCGCTCGGCTACCGTGTGCTGAAGGAAGATATGGTATTTGAAGATGGAAAATACTATCCGATGATGAAGGTGACGCATGGAAAAGAGGAAGCGTGGAGTGAAACGGAATACTGCTACGGCAGAGAGCTGATCCGTACAAAGCATCCGGTGCTTTCCGACTATCTTCAGAAGGAGAGAGCAAATTATGAGTCTATTCTTGCGGGACTTCAGAAAAGACTGACGGTGGAAGAGGAAGACTCAGCAGCATATGTCAGAATCAAACATCGAAGCGAAGAAATAGAGGAGGCACTTAAGCTGAATCGTATGGCGGAGGAAGAAATGCAATGACGGCAAAGGAATTGATTGCAAAACTGGAAGAAGTTTATCCGATCGAAAAAGCGGCTTCCTGGGATAATCCGGGACTCCAGACAGGAAGAAGCAATAAGGAACTTCGAAAAGTTCTTGTGACGCTGGATATCACGGAGACAGTCATCGAGGAGGCAAAGCAGTGGGGAGCAGATATGATCCTTGCCCATCATCCGATGACGATGTCCGGTGTGAAGAAGATCAGCACGGACACCCTGGCAGGACGCAGATTTCTGGAGGCGATCCAGGCAGATCTGTGCTGCTATTCCATGCATACCAACTATGATGTTGTGGAGATGGCACCGGTGGCAGGCGAGATGATGAAACTGCAGAAGCCGCAGATCCTGGATGTCACAGGTATCGATGAGAAGAGCGGTGCACCGGAAGGCTTCGGCCGCGTGGGTTCTCTGGTACGGCCGGTGACACTGCAGGAGTGTGCGGAGATCGTCAAGCAGATCTTCGGTGTCAGCAAGGTACAGATCTTTGGAGATCTGGAGCAGATCATCCAGAGAGTGGCGATCTCTCCGGGATCCGGAAAAAGCATGATCCAGCCTGCGATTCAGACAAAGGCACAGGTGCTGATCAGCGGAGATATCGGACACCACGAGGGACTGGATGCGATGGATCAGGGACTGGCAGTGATCGATGCCGGACATTATGGACTGGAGCATATTTTTATGGAGCGGATGTGCCGCTGGCTTCAGAAACATGCACCGGAACTTGAGGTGAAGAAGGCGGCTCAGGAGAATCCTTTCGTCATCATCTAGCCGGATCGCGTTTTTAAATCACAACTGGAAATGAGGTGATCAGATTTATGCGAAAAATTCAGGTAAATATTTCTGACAGATCATACGAGTATGAACAGGGTGTTACCTACGAGAAAATTGCGAAGGATGTTCAGAAGGAATATCCGCAGAGAATCGTTCTGCTTCGTGCAAACGGAAAACTGAAAGAGCTTCATAAAAAGGCGAAGGATCAGGAAATACTGCAGTTTCTCACAGTCTGTGATACCGAGGGATTTCAGACACACAGACGCAGTATGATTCTGCTGATGCTGAAGGCTGTCTACGATGTGGGCGGTTTTGAACAGGCAGACCGCGTGGTCGTGCACTATGCAGTGAGCGAAGGACTCTATATTACCATGGATGGATGTCCTGAGGTAGAAGACGCATTTCTGCAGCAGGTAAAGGCAAGAATGCAGCAGATGATCGATGATGATCTCCCGATCACCAAGAGCTCGCTGGCAACTGACGAGGCGATCAGTCTGTTTGGAAGACTGGGCATGGAGGATAAGGAAAAGCTGTTTCATTTCCGCAGGGCTTCCAAAGTAAATCTCTATTCACTGGAGGGATTCAGAGATTATTATTACGGATATATGGTTCCGAGCACCGGCTATCTCGGAGTGTTTGATCTGATCAGATACAAGGACGGCTTTGTACTGCAGATGGCAGAGCAGAAGACGCCGCAGATCCTTCCGCCGTTTCAGCCGGAAGAAAAGATCTTCACGATACAGCGGGAATCCATGGACTGGGGCCGCATGATGAATGTGCGGACGGTCGGGGATCTGAATGAGAAGATCATGGACGGCGAGGCAGAACATCTGATGCTGATGCAGGAGGCATTGTTTGAGAAGAAGATCGCGGATATCGCCGAGATGATCGCGGCAGACCGGAGCAAAAAGCTGATCATGATCGCAGGTCCGTCCTCCTCAGGCAAAACGACATTTTCACATCGACTGTCGATTCAGCTTGCCGCGCATGGACTCAAGCCGCACCCGATCCCGATGGACAATTATTTTGTGGACCGTGAGCAGACGCCGAAAGATGAGGACGGCAACTATGACTTTGAATGTCTGGAGGCCATCGACATTGAGCTGTTCAATCAGAACATGACAGATCTGCTGGCGGGAAAAGTGGTGGAACTTCCGACCTTCAATTTTAAAATAGGCAGGAAGGAATACAATGGACAGGTGAAACAGCTCGGTCCGGAGGATGTGCTGGTGATCGAGGGAATTCACGGACTGAATGACCGGCTCTCTTACAGTCTTCCGACGGAGAGCAAATTCAAAATCTACATCAGCGCGCTGACACAGCTGAACATAGATGAGCACAACCGGATCCCGACCACGGACGGACGACTGCTTCGACGCATCGTCCGCGATGCGAGAACCAGAGGAACCAGTGCAAAGAACACCATCGCTATGTGGCCGTCGGTCAGAAGAGGAGAGGAATCCTATATTTTCCCGAATCAGGAGCAGGCAGATGTGATGATCAATTCTGCGATGATCTATGAGCTGGCAGTGCTGAAGATCTATGCAGAGCCGCTGCTTTTCGGAATCAAAAAATCTGATCCGGAATATACAGAGGCGAGACGTCTTCTGAAATTCCTCGAATATTTTGTCGGAATTCCGAGTGAGAACATTCCGTCCAATTCTATTCTGAGAGAGTTTGTCGGAGGAGGCTGTTTCAAAGTTTAAACGGATGATTCCGGGGGCGTATATGCTGACCCGATATCATAAATGTGTACAGAAATAAGGAGGCAAAATTATGAAAAAGAAAACGACAGTGATCATGACTGCAGCACTTGCAGCAGCTATGATGACCGCTGGAGTATCAGCGGAAGATTACAAAGTAGGTATTATTAAGTTTGTAGATGATGCATCTCTGGACCAGATCGAGAATTCCATCAAGGCACGTCTGGATGAGCTGTCCGGAGAAGGTGAGGATAAGTTCATCTACGATGGCTATGTGATCAACGGTCAGGCAGATGCCACGGTGATCAGTCAGGCAGCGACACAGCTGCTCTCCGACGGTGTGCAGGTGATCATTCCGATCGCGACACCGGCAGCACAGATCGTTCAGACCCTGACTGCAGATCAGGCAGAGCCGACACCGGTGGTATTCTCAGCAGTATCTGATCCGGTCGGAGCAGGTCTGGTAGAGTCTCTGGAGGCACCGGGTGCAAATATCACAGGTACCAGCGATGCACTCAACACAGCTTCCGTGCTGGATCTGATGTTTGCAGCGAATCCGGAGATCAGTTCTGTAGGTCTTCTTTACAGCCAGTCTGAGGATTCCTCCAAGCAGCCGATCGCTGATGCAAAGGCTTATCTGGATGAAAAGGGCGTCAGCTACGTGGAAAAAACCGGAACAAACAATACCGAGATCATGCAGGCTGCGGATGCACTTGCGGCAGCAGGCGTGAATGCAGTGTTTACACCGACAGACAATACCGTTATGACCGCAGAACTCGCGATCTATGAGACGCTGATCGAGGCAGGCATCCCGCATTACTGCGGAGCGGATTCCTTTGCATTAAACGGAGCTTTCTGCGGATACGGCGTAGATTACTCTGTACTCGGCACCGAGACTGCAAATATAGCGGTTGAGATCCTGAAGGGTGCTTCCCCGGCAGAGACTCCGGTCGGAACCTTCGACAACGGTATCGCAACTGTCAACACCGAGACCGCAGAAGCGCTCGGACTGGATTACAGCTCTTTTGTAGAGCATGCTACAGAAGTGAAGGAAATCCAGACAGCAGAGTCCTTTGAGTAACCGAGGTATGTCATGGGATCCATATTATCATTATCTGTAATTACCAGCGCTCTGGAGCTTGGTTTCATCTATTCTCTGGTGGCACTGGCACTGTTTTTAAGCTATTCACTCTTAAATATTGCTGATCTTTCCACAGACGGCTGCTTTACGCTCGGATGCGCAGTAGGAGCTCAGGTGGCCATCATGGGTCATCCGATCCTGGCCCTGTTTGCTGCAATGCTGGCAGGTGTCTGCTCAGGACTGATCATGGCTCTGCTCCAGACAAAACTCGGAGTAGAGTCCATTCTGGCAGGAATTATTGTCAACACAGGACTGTATACTGTGAACCTGGCGGCCATGGGATTTTCCTCAAACCTTTCTCTGTTCAAGGCGGAGACGGTGTTTGGCATGTTCAAGGAACTGATCGGAGCACAGTGGTACAAGCTGTTTGTTGCGGTTGCTGTAGTGATCATCGTCAGCCTGGTGCTGGTATGGTTTCTCGGAACGAGTCTCGGACTTTCTATCCGTGCAACCGGCGACAACGAGGACATGGTTCGTGCCTCCAGTATCAACCCGAAATTCACACTGACCGTAGGTCTGTGCATCTCCGGTTCTCTGACAGCTCTTTCCGGCTGTCTGATCGGACAGTATCAGAAGACCTGTGATATCAATCTCGGTACCGGTATGGTAACGATCGCACTGGCGAGTCTGATCATCGGTGAAACGCTGATCGGCAGCGGAAGTGTGCAGAAGCGCATTGTCGGCGTAGTGTTCGGCAGCTGTCTGTACCGTTTTGTGATCGCCATTGCGCTGAGACTGCATGTTCCGGCAGAATGCCTGAAGCTGATCTCGGCACTGATCGTTGCGATCGCGATCGCTTCCCCGTATCTGAAAGAGCAGGTTGCCTTCCGACGCCGCAAGCGTGCGGAACTGCAGTCCAGAAAGGGAGGCGAATAACTATGCTGAGAATGACAGGAATCAGTAAGACCTTCAATCCGGGAACCGTCAATGAGAAGAAAGCATTGAGCAAGGTATCTCTGACGATCGAGGACGGTGAGTTTGCGACGATCATCGGAAGCAACGGCGCGGGAAAGTCCACGCTGTTCAATGCAATTGCAGGAAGTTTCTTTCCGGATGAGGGAATGATCGAGCTCGACAACCGTGATATCACCTATATGCCGGAATACAAAAGAGCGCTCGAGATCGGACGTCTGTTTCAGGATCCGATGAGAGGAACCGCACCGCATATGACCATCGAAGAAAATCTTGCGCTGGCATATATGAGAGTGGCAAAGGGAGAGACCTCGCTGTTTTCGCGTATCAATGCAAAGCAGAGGGCAATGTTCCGTGAGCGGCTTGCACTGCTGGATATGGGACTGGAAGACCGCATGAAGCAGCCGGTAGGACTGCTTTCCGGAGGTCAGAGACAGGCGTTGACACTGCTGATGGCAACACTGGTTGCACCGAAGATTCTGCTTCTGGATGAGCATACGGCAGCACTGGATCCGGCAACGGCGGATAAGGTCATTGAGCTGACGAACAGGATCGTGGCAGAGAACAATCTTGCCTGCCTGATGATCACCCACAACATGCATTCTGCCCTTGAGATGGGCAATCGAACCCTGATGATGGATGCAGGACGCATTGTGCTTGATATCAGCGGACCGGAGCGAGAGGGACTGACGGTCGACGGACTGCTGAAAAAATTCAGTGCAGATACCGGAAAAGAGATGGATAACGACCGTATCCTCTTATCCCAGTAACGATAATTTGACTACCCAGGCTGAAAAGTCTGGGTATCTTTACGGAAAGGCAGAAGAAAAAATGGAAAAAATACAGATCAGATATCTGAGTGATAAGATAGATAAGCTGTGCTATATCGACGGAAAATCAGACTGGATCGATCTGCGTGCAGCAGAGGAGATCACACTGAAGGCAGGAGAGTTTCGACTGATCCCACTCGGCATCGCAATGAAGCTGCCGAAAGGATATGAGGCGCACATTGTGCCGCGCAGTTCCACGTTTAAAAACTTCGGTGTGATCCAGACCAACCATATGGGTGTCATCGATGAGAGTTACTGCGGAGATAACGACCAGTGGTATTTCCCGGCTTACGCACTTCGCGACACGACGATCCGTGTCAATGACAGAATCTGTCAGTTCCGCATTATGCAGCATCAGCCGACGATCGAATTTGAGCAGGTAGATGCACTGAACGGCAAAGACCGCGGAGGTTTTGGGTCTACCGGAAAGGCATAATGTGGATTGAGGGCTTGTATCTTTTCGTGGGTATATGCTATACTCAATGGAATAAGTACCGATAGGAGGCTGCGAAGCAATGGCATTCGTATTAGAAAAAAAGCTGAAAAATGTGATGACCCTGGGTTATCTTATGAAGCTGGACAAGAAGGTTCCGCACAATCTTGCCAGAATAAAGCGAAGACAGAACAAGAAAGTTCATGAGCTGATGAAGGCGGCATATGAGGTGCCGTTTTACAGAGAGAGATTTGATGCAAACGGTCTGACACCGGATGATTTCCATTCCAGTGAAGATCTTGCAAAATTCCCGGTGACGACCAGAGCCGACTTGAGACTCTGGATGCAGAAGGAATATGAGGACCATCCGGAGATGCATGACCGCTGGGATGTACTGAGCACCAGCGGATCCTCAGGTGTACCGCTGAAGTTTCTGCAGACACAGCGTGAGTCCGCCTGCGTCAATGCAAACTGGATCCGTGTACTGATGTTTGCGGGATATCATCCGTTTACCGGAAAGATGTTCTCCTTTGAGACCAGCCACAAGCATGTGGATGCGAAAAAGGGAGATTCCTGGGTGCAGAAGCTCGGTATTCTGCGCAGAAGAGTAGTTCCGGAGAACAACTGTGTCGGTGAGGGCATCCGCGATGTCATCAACGACCTCAATGCCTACGAGCCGGATCTTGTCTGCTTCCGCAGAAACTGCCTGGTCAGAATGGCACTGTATGCGAAGAACAACGGCATGACCATCCGTCAGCCGAAGATCTACACACCGGTCAGCGAGATGGTCGATGATATGACCAGAAAACTGCTCACAGAGACCTTCGGACCGGGTCTGATGGATGCATACGGAAGCTCAGAGACCGGAAGCTGCATCATCCAGCTTCCTGGCAAAAAGCTGTATTATGTCTGCAATGACACCCATGTTGTCAATATCTACGATGACAACGGCAATCTTGCAGATGACGGTAATGTAATTATCACCACCCTGTTCAAAAAGGATTTCCCGATCATCAACTATGAGATCGGTGACCGCGCAACTTCTGTGACAAAGAAGGGCGTGCGCTATATCAAGTCTATTCAGGGAAGAGTGAATGATCTGGTTCGCCATGAGAATGGTGTCGAGTCTTCCGCACTGTTCCTGATGAAGATCCCGAACGGCATTACCGGAATCGCACAGTTCCGTTTTATCCAGACATCCTACCATGATATGCAGATCCAGCTGGTAAAGGATCCGATGAATGATGCGCATACCACGGAGGAGATCGAGGCATTCTTCCAGGAGAAGATGGAAGAGCTGTACGGTCAGGAGTTCACACTGCACTTCGACTGGATGGAGGTTATTCCGCCGGATGAGAACGGAAAGATGCGCTGCTTTGCATGCAGAGTATCTAAATAAGAGATACATGAAATAAATAGAGGTAACTATTCAGAGCTCATTTCGAAATCGCATGGCTCTGAATAGCTGCAAATGGAGAGTTATGGCAGAGAATAAAGCGATCAAAAATGTAGGAATCATTGGGGCCGGCAGCGTGGGAAGTATGCTGCTGTCCTTTCTGTACAAAGCTGATGCAGAGCATTTTTATGTGCTCGGACGCGGCAGCAGAGCAGAAAAATTTCAGACAAAGGGAGTCAGCATCAACGGAGAGACGATTTTTCCGCAGGTCTGCTCCGACCGGAAACAGGGGATCAAGCTGGATCTGGTGATCATCACGGTCAAGAGCTACAGCCTTCCGCAGGTGCTGGAGGATCTGGAGGAGCTGATCGATGAGGATACGATCCTTCTTCCGCTTTTAAACGGAATTCTCGCAACAGAAACGCTGCAGCAGAGATTCCCGAAAAACCGTGTACTGTACGGAGTGATGATCCGTACCGATGCGTTCCGTACCGGTCATCGTGTATATTTCTCAACGCAGGGAGAGGTGCAGTTCGGATATGAGGATAATCGTGAGCCGGCACCGGAGATCCTTGCGATCTCAGACCGTCTCTGCGCAGCAGGGATCAATGCACATTATTATGATGATATGCGCCGTATTCAGTGGAGAAAATGGCTGTCCAATACCAGCGGAAGTCTCGCAGCTGTCGAGGTGCGTGTAGAGTGCGGTTATTTTGAACAGGTTGAGGAGATCATTGAGCTGATCCGCTCATCGATGGAGGAGATCCTTCTTCTGGCGGAAGCAGAGCATGTGAATCTGACCAGAAAAGATATGGAAGAGATGCTGGCATTTCTTCTGAAATATCCTGCACACAAGAAGATGTCTATGCTGCAGGATGCGGAGGCTGGAAGACCGATCGAGATCGAAGAGTATGCCGGAACAGTGCTGGCACTCGGCAGAAAACACGGCATTCCGACACCGGTGAATCGGACACTTTATCTGGCTGTAAAAGCGAGAGAAAAAGTAGATTCGATGAAGAAGCATATCTGACGGCAGACTGCCGCACAGAGTGTCTGACTTGATTAGATGTGAGAAATGGGGGTACTGTGATGAGCAAGACACTCAGAACAGAAGCAATGAGTCAGTTTTTTGAGGCTGTGCTTTCTCTGGAAAACGAGGAGGAATGTTTTCGATTCTTTGAGGACATCTGCACAGTAAATGAGCTTTTATCGATAGCACAGCGCCTGGAAGTGGCAAAAATGCTGACAGAGAGTCATACCTATCTGGATATAGCAGACAAAACGGGAGCGTCCACCGCGACGATCAGCCGTGTGAACCGCTCCCTGAATTACGGAAGTGACGGATATACCATGGTACTGGAGAGAATGCAGAAAGAAAAATAAAAAATTTCTATTCTGCAAGTTGATCAATGATTTTTTCGATCAGCTGCTTTTTGACATAGACGTCAAAGCTGAGCAGACTGAGGAAAGAAAACAACTGAAGATATTCACGTTCATCTTCAGAAGCATCTGTAAAGGTATTCAGAGCAGCATCGTGTTTGGAATTCAGATCCTGAAGGATCAGCTCGATCTGCTCTTTCTCCATGCTGAACACTTCACGGTAGATGGATTCGAGATTTCTGGAATCCTCTTTCTTGAAATACTGTTCCGTGATCGGAGCAAGAATTGCCTCAATATCTGAGATAGAGAGGAAACTTTTAAAATAGTAGATAAAGATCAGCATCAGAATATGTTCTTTGGAGTACTTCTTCTTATTCGGAGAGGGAAGCAGATGATTCTTGGCATAATTGTTAATCATGGTTTTGGTCAGAATCTTATCGTCTGCATGTCTCTTGGAGGAAGCGAGCTGTTCATCCATGAACGTAGTCACCTGATCCATATATAAATCAATATTTGGGATATCCTCGGGCTTTACATGATTCATCTGTGAAATGCTTTCGAGGATACTTTTTATCATAGCGTTTGTATCGATGTTCATAAAATGTACTCCTTGTCATCAAGTGCAGGGATGCAAAAACATCCTTACTGCGGGATATGATGCGAGATACGAACCGCGTCCTGCGGCATCGTTGAATCCTTATGTCATATTATACAGTTTTTAAAACTACATGACAAGTATAAAATAACAGAATCCTGCCAAACCACGATTTGAAAGGAAGTGCGAATGAGTATTTACGACACATTAAATAAAGAACAGAAGGAAGCTGTGCTGCATACGGAGGGGCCGCTTCTGATCCTTGCCGGAGCCGGTTCGGGAAAAACCAGAGTCCTGACACACCGTATCGCTTATCTGATCGAGGAAAAGCATGTGCTTCCGTGGAACATCCTTGCCATCACCTTCACAAATAAGGCTGCCGGTGAGATGAAGGAGAGAGTAGAGCGTCTGGTGGAAGAGGGAGGAACCGGTGTCTGGGTGTCCACCTTCCATTCAGCCTGCGTGCGTATTCTGCGCAGACATATCGATCAGTTGGGATATGATTCCCGCTTTGCCATCTACGATTCCGATGATCAGAAAACACTGATGAAGGATATCTGCAAGCGATTGGATATCGATACGAAAAAATATAAGGAGCGCATGATCCTGAGTGCGATCTCCGCTGCGAAGGATGAACTGCTCACGCCGGATCAGTATGAGACAAAGCATCAGATGGACTATGTAAAAAAGCTGATCGCGAAGGCTTACCGTGAATATCAGCATCAGCTGAAGAAGAATAATGCGCTTGACTTCGATGATCTGATCTTAAAGACCGTGGAACTGTTCCGCACCTGCCCGGAAGTGCTGGATTATTATCAGGAACGCTTCCGCTATATTATGGTCGATGAGTATCAGGATACCAATACCGCGCAGTTTGAGCTGGTCAGGCTGCTTGCTCAGAAATACCGCAATCTCTGCGTTGTCGGAGATGACGATCAGTCGATCTACAAGTTCCGCGGCGCCAATATCATGAATATCCTGAATTTTGAGCATGTTTTCTCAGAGACAAAGGTGATCCGTCTGGAACAGAATTACCGTTCCACTCAGAATATCCTTTCCGCGGCTAACCATGTCATTCGAAATAATGAGGGAAGAAAGGCAAAAACACTCTGGACGCAGAATGAAGTCGGCGACGGAATCGTGCTGAAGCAGTTTGCATCAGCCTACGAGGAGGGAGAGTACGTTGCGGGCGAGATCGCAAAGCTTGTGCGCAGCGGTCAGGCGAAGTATCAGGACTGTGCAATTTTGTACCGAACCAACGCGCAGTCGCGTCTGTTCGAGGAAAAACTGCTGTTCTCAAATATTCCGTACAAGATCGTGGGCGGTATCAACTTTTATTCAAGAAAAGAGATCAAAGATCTGCTCTGCTACCTGAAAACGGTGGACAATGCAACGGATGATCTTGCTGTGCGAAGAATCATCAACATTCCGAAGCGCGGAATCGGTGCAGTTACGATCACAAAGGTGCAGGATTATGCGGAGATGAGAGGTATCAGCTTCTATGATGCGTTAAAGCAGGCAGAGGAGATCCCGGGACTGACGAAGGCTGCAGCGGGCAAGATCAAGCCGTTTGTGACCTTTATTCAGACACTGAGATCGCAGGCAGAATTCTTCAATGTTGAAGAGCTTTTGGACGCTGTGATCGACAGTACCGGATATATGAGAGAGCTGGAGGCCGAAAACACAGTGGAGGCAAAGTCCAGAATGGAGAATATCGACGAGCTGATCTCCAAGGTGGTTTCCTATCAGGAAGCCGCAGAGGAACCGACGCTTTCCGGATTTCTGGAAGAGGTGGCACTGGTAGCGGATATCGACAATCTTGAGGAGAGTGAGGATCATGTGGTGCTGATGACACTTCACAGCGCCAAGGGACTGGAATTCCCAAATGTATTCCTGACAGGTATGGAGGAGGGAATCTTCCCGGGATATGCCAGCATCACCAGTGATGATTCTTCGGATATCGAGGAGGAGCGCAGACTCTGCTATGTCGGTATCACCAGAGCGATGAAGAGGCTGACACTCACCTGTGCGAGACAGCGTATGGTCCACGGAGAGACCAAATTCTACCATCCGTCACGCTTTGTGCGTGAGCTTCCGCCGGAACTTCTGGAGCAGCAGCGCAAGAAATTTGCGCCGGAGAGGAAGGAAGAGCAGCCGACCGACTATTCACGCGCAAAGACGGCTTTTCGCAGTAAAGCTTTTGATCCGAAGCAGTTCAAGGTGACAAAGGCGGATCATCTGGACTATGAGGTCGGCGATACGGTAAAACATATAAAATTCGGAATCGGCCAGGTTGCAGAGATCAAGGAAGGCGGAAAAGACTTCGAGGTTACGGTCGATTTTGAGAGAGTCGGCAGGAAAAAGATGTTTGCTGCGTTTGCAAAGCTGCAGAAGGTATAAAGCGGTGCCGGTATCACAGCGGAACCCGGAAAATCACTTGACAGCTGAGACGGAATCTTTTAGAATAAACTTGTCTGTAAAAACCAGGGGTTGTACTGGTTTCGACGGGGGTTTTGCAATTGTGGAAGCCATCTGCGGGCCGGGACCGCACAGTAAACCGGAATTAAATATAAACGCAGACGAAAATTTAGCGTTCGCAGCCTAATGGCTGCTGTCGGCCTTGAGCTTCCTGCGGCTTAAGTAACCGGCATCAAAACCTGCAGGGCACTTCGTTCTCAAAGCTTTGAGAGGATGGAAGATTTTATGAAGCTACTGAAATAGGAAGCCTGTCTTTCGGCGGTCTATGGAGGGAATGTCAAAAGAGAGACTGTGATGGGAGATGCCGCGATGAATAGGCTTTCGGACAGGGGTTCGATTCCCCTCAGCTCCACTACGAAGAGACCGATCAGAGATGATTGGTCTTTTTTTGTAAGGTATAAGAAACTATATAATAAGAAAGGAGTCATAAAGGATGTTTTACACGATCAAAAATGACAGTCTGAAGGTGGAGATCAATTCGCTTGGTGCGGAGCTGCATTCTATTCAGACAGCCGACGGGACAGAGTATCTCTGGCAGGGGGATCCGGCTGTCTGGAAGGGACAGGCACCGAATCTGTTCCCGTATGTTGCACGTCTTACGGAGGGAAAATATACTTATCGGGGAAAAGAGTACAGCATGAAGATCCACGGCTTTATCAATGTGGTTGAACTTGCTGTCGAGAAGAGTGCCGAGGACAGCATTACCTTCCGCTATGAGAGCAATGAGGAGACTTTGAAGCAGTATCCGTTTGCGTTTGTATATCATATTACCTATGCGCTGGAAGACCATAAACTGAATGTGATCACAGAAATCGATAATCCGGGAGAAGAGCGCAGCTATTTCGGAATGGGCGGTCATCCGGGCTTCCGTGTTCCGCTGGAGGAAGGACTTGGCTTTGAGGATTATTTTATTGAATTCTCACATCCGTCCAATCCGTGGAGAGTCGGATTTACAGAGGATTGTCATCTGAACGGAAAAGATGAGTCGTATCCGCTGGATCAGGATACCAGACTGTGGCTGCATCATGATCTGTTTGATCACGATGCGATCGTACTGCGCCACATCGACCATGCGCTGACACTGCGCAGTGAAAAGGGAAGAAGAGCAGTGAAAGTATCTTATCCGGATTTCCCGGTTATCGGATTCTGGCATATGCCGCATAAGGAAGCTCCGTATGTCTGCATAGAGCCATGGAGATCTCTTCCGTCCAGAAGCAATGTCGTGGAGGATTTTGAGCAGCAGGCTGACCTTGTTGCACTGAATCCGAAAGAGACTTATCGCAATGCATGGACGATTGAAATCGTAGAGTAAAAAGAGTTTGGGTCAGGACGCAGAGGTGCATTTCAGATCTGCGTCCTGGCTGCTGAAAAACAGTGAAAAAACAGTCTGAAAAATTTTTTAAAAAAATGATTGACAAGAAAGAACTATTGTAATATAATTCATCTTGCGTCAGAGATCGGCGTGAGAAAATGGAATCGGGGTGTGGCTCAGCTTGGCTAGAGCGCCTGGTTTGGGACCAGGAGGTCGCAGGTTCGAATCCTGTCACCCCGATACTTATGCGGGTGTAGTTCAATGGTAGAACACCAGCCTTCCAAGCTGGATACGTGGGTTCGATTCCCATCACCCGCTTATGAGTCTGTAGCTCAGCTGGATAGAGCAACGGCCTTCTAAGCCGTGGGTCGGGGGTTCGAATCCCTTCAGGCTCGTTACCTGTAAAGGCAGTACCTTTTATAAGGTATCGCCGGCAGGGTAGTATTTGTAACATGGTGGGTATAGCGCAGCTGGTTAGCGCGCCAGATTGTGGCTCTGGAGGCCAAGGGTTCGAATCCCTTTATCC
>JAUNAF010000086.1 GCA_030527715.1 Eubacteriales bacterium | reverse complement strand
TCTCACTCTCTGCCTCGGTCTGTGTCTCACTCTCTGTCTGAGTTTCCTGCTCAGTCTCTTTTTTGGTCCCTGTCTCGGCTTCTGTCCCGTTTTCCTGCTCAGTCTCTTTCTGAGGCTCAGTCTCAGTGACAGTCTGGTTCTCTGACTCGGTCTGAGTCTCACTCTCTGCAGAAGCTTCAGAAGTTGCCTGCTCGGTCTCTTTTTTGTTTTCTGTCTCGGCTTCCTTCCGGTCTTCCGCTTCTTTAGCCTCAGGCATCATCAAAAGTTCTTCCATGCTGATATGGATAGTCTCTGTCTCAGTTTCTGGCTCAATTCCACTCAACTGAGCCAGACTGCTGCTCGGCTTCTGACCCTCTGAGGTATTTTCTGAAGTATTTTCTGTAGAACTCTCTCTACTCTTCTCAGAAGAACCTGTTTTTTTGACCTGATACATTCCCTCGTCAAACTGATAGAACACATATCTGTCTTTTCCTGCATCATCCTGTTCGATTCCTGCATAGAAGGCACTGCAGTCCTTTTCAAATTTTCCCTTTGCAAAGGAGATCGTCACCGCTTCAACGCTGTCCTCAATCTCCAGCCCCAACAGTTCTGCTGCAACCTCGTACGGCAGGATCAGGCGTCTTCCCTCATATTTTACACTGATACAGAGCTTTTCATACTGATTCTCAGATTTCTTCAGCTCCACCGCATAGCCTTCTGACTGATCCTTGTCACTTGTCCAAATATCAGGGTAAGCACTGAAAAAGTCCACTGCCTCAGAAGTTGCCTCGATCTTTATCGCAGCTCTCTCTATATTATCAATGCTTTCAACCTTGATCTTTGACGGCTCATCCTGAAATCCGGACATCGTAAGCTCCGGTTTTCCCTCGGTAAGCAGAAGCAGTTCCGGCTCCTTCAATGTCGGGATATTCTCCATCGGCTGGTTTTTTTTGTCATTTACTTCAAACTCTGCACGTGTCATTTTCTCCACGACAGGGCATACCATAGCCCAGACAGCACTGTCCTCTGTCTTTCCGAACAAATACAGACTGATCAGATCTTCTGCATCTGCCCCTTCTTCTGCCTGACCATCATTATGTAATTTGAAATACTGCTGAAAGCTGCCCTGTTTTATCATTTCCCGGTACTCCGGCGCATAGGCAGCACCGGCATTCACTGCCATAAGAACTGTCAGTGCAGATATTGCAGCTATTCCTGAAGCTATTTTCTTTTTCATAGTTTTGCCCTCATATGATCTATCGGAATCTTACCTTCACAGAAGCTCTGCCCATGCTCAGGACATCGTTATCATGAAGGATGGTCTCTCCTCTTACCTCACTGCCGTTCAGATAGGTCTTGGTCTTTCCATTGTCTGTGACATACATACCATCCGGCTGCAGGGTGATCAGCGCATGCTGTCTGGAGGTCTGCTTTCTGCTTGCCATACGTGATCCGAGTGTGACGTCCACATCGCACTGCTGTGTATCTGTATTTCTTCCAAGGATCAGTCTGTCGCGGATCCTGCGGTGCTCGATCGAAGTCTGACCCTCAAAGTTGATCTCAAACTCGATCGTAATACCGTCATCCTGGCTTCCGTCCACGGTTGCCTCATCATCGTAGTCATCGTAAACATCCTCTGCAACTGTTCTCTCATCATCACTGTCTGCATAAGGATCCTCGGCAATGGTTCTCTCATTTTCGCCATAGCCGCCATACGGATTGTATCCGCTGTTCATGCCTGCATCATCCGGCATGGTCGGCTCATACTCACCACCGTTATTCGGAATCGGATTGTTGATCCAGTCATCATCGATCGTCTCGGAAGTGATCTGATTCTTCTTTTTTGACTTGCTTACCAGCACTGCGATCACTGCAATAATGATTCCAAGAATGATAAAGAATACCGGAAGGACAATAAACAGATTTTCTTTTGCAAATGCAATCACTTTTGCCATACCGGTGAGCTCCGGCTCTGTTTCCGGCGGAAGTGTCACAAGTTCTGTGGTTGGAGCCTCGGTCGTCTCAATCTCAGTGATTGGAGCCTCGGTAACCTCTTCTACCCTTTTTGTACGGAAGGTATAGATCGGACTTTCAATGGTGATCGTACTGTCATTAAACTGCACTACCCAGTTGCTGCTGCTGTTTTTATTGAGCTGTGATACGGTCGGCTGTACATGCAGACAATAGGTCTGACTGATAAAATCTGCCACTCCGTCCAGTGCTTCTGCAGCTGTGTACTCGCTGTAGGAGAACATGGCTCCACCGGAGGTTCTCGCCATGTTGCTCAGGGATTTCAGGGTTGCAGAGGAATCATTTCCCTGCATGCCGACTGCATAGATCGGTACATGCACACTGCTCATCTTTTTGATGACCTGATCCTCACTGTCAGCTCCGTCCGAGTCATCCATACCATCTGAGAAAACGATGATCGCCTTTCTCTCCGGAAGACTTTTATCCTGCTTTTCATAGGTATTGAGTGCATTGGTGAGACCCTGATAAAGGTAGGTCTTCATCGCTGTTCTCTCAATGGTGCCTACAGCGGAGAGCAGTTTGTCATGATCCTTGGTGAATGCACAGATCTCCTGAGTAGTCTCTCCGAAGGTAACAAGTCTTGCATAATCATTTGCAGACATGCTGTTTACATAATTTGTAATACCTTCTTTTACCTGTGTCATCTCGCTGTCTGTCATGGATCTGGAAATATCCACACAGAAGGTGTAGGCTACACCCTCTGCCTGATAGGAAGTGAGGTCCAGCACCTCAAGCGGTTCATCATTGTCTACCAGTACTTTCAGTGCGTTTTTGCTCAGGCTCGTATTGGAAGCAGCCGTACCGCTGTTATTCAGGGTGTTGATATACAAGTATACATCCTGCTCGCTCTGCTTGATCTGGCTGATCGTAATACGGTCAAAGTCTGCCGCTGCATGAATACTGAGGCAGAATACCAGCATAAGAATCATCGTTATCAGTTTTCCAGGCTGTCGTTTTTTCATCGTTTCTTATCTCCCTTGTTATTTTTACTTACTTATTTATTCATTTTTCAGCAGTTCACCGAGCTGCTGTATCATCTCCTGATCTCTCAGGCGGAATTTGATCTCTACTCTTCTGGACTTCTTTTCATCCACTCTGCCGCTGTCATCGAGGACCGGCGTCTTGTCTGCACATCCATTCACAGTAACCAGCGACCGCAGGATCTTTTGCTGTCCTTCCGCAAGGAAAGAATCCTTCTGAAGACAATATTGGGCAACACTTAGAGCTCTCGACTGGGAAAGTTCCAGATTGTGCAGATAACTGCCGCTGCTGTCAGTATGTCCCTCGATAATGATCTCAGCAATGTAATCCTGAAAGTCCTCCTGAAACAGTGTTCCGAGATAGACCGGCATAAAGTTTTCAAAAAACTTCTTTCCCTCGTCACTCAGTACCGCACTGTCCTTCTCAAACAGGATCTCACTCTCAAAAGCGATCGCCCCTGTCGTCTGATCCGCCTGTACGAGGATCTGCTTTTTCTGCATCTCCTGATTTAATGCCGTGATCAGCTGGGTGCGGATTCCGACGATCGCCTCGATCTGTTCTGCCTGCTCCTCCAGCTGTTTCTGCTGAGATTCCAACAGTGCTGTCTGCTCATTCAGCCGGCTTTCCTGCTCCTGCAGCTGACTTTCCTGCTGCCCCAGCGCAATCGTCTGTTCATCCAGCGTTGCCTGCTGTTCACCGATCAGAGCCTCCTGCTCTTCCAGCTGAAGTGCCTTTGCATCCAGTTCGGACTGCTGATTATCGCGATCCGCCTTATAGATGGCCAGCACTGCTTCCTGCTCTTCCTGCATGGACTGCTGCATAGCCAGCGTATCTGCCGCATTTTTCTCACTGGCAGCCAGATATTGATAAATTGCAAAAAAGAATAATAATACAAAAACCAACAGCAGACCACAGTAGAGATCTGAGTAGGTTTCCCAGGGAGAAAACGTCTCCCTGTCATGATGTTCCTCCTGATACCTTCGCTGCATAATCCGTCACCTCACCTTGGAAGACGATCGCTGATTCTGCGAAGCTCTGTCAGTATCGCATGCAGCGTCTGCATCATCGTGGCATCCGGTGTCAGCTGCTGCATGATCTCAGTGCGGCAGTCATCGATAAATTTTCTCAGAGTGCTCTCTGCATGTCGGATCGTCATTCGACGGATCAGCTGGAAGACCAGTGCCAGCACTGCCCCGACGATCGAGGTATTGAACGCTGTACGCATTCCTGAGATCAGCACTGCGATCGAAAAACTCATCGTCTCCGTCGTGCTCAGATCCAGGGAAGACAGTCCCCGGACGATTCCGTAAAAGGAACCAATGATGCCAAGTGTCGTCAGCATGCCCGGAACCATCTCGCCAAAGGCAGAATGTCCCGGCTCATGGATCATCGTCTGCGGATTGATAAAATCGTAGATCTCGCAGGCTGCATTATTTTTTTTCATCAGCTCTAAATTGCTTAAGAATCTCTTCCAGACCGGATTCAGAGACTTTCTTCTCAGAAAGTCCTCAGACATATAATGATAGCGACCGTCTGCTCCGCGGATGCCAAGTGCCTTTCTTGCATCCTCCAGTGCTTCACGATTTCTAAGAATTGGAAAAATACAAAGAAATAAACCAGAAGTAAAAATGATACCCATTGTCACGTAGATCCAGAAATCTACCCGTAAAACCAGCTCTAACATCCCCTTACTCCTTTTCCCCCAAATATACTTATCATTATAGGTTGATTCAAAGTGGATGTCAATTCATCCGACCCTCTGACATGTACAAATTGTTGATTATCTGGATAAACAAAAAGAAGCCGGGATCTCTCCCGGCCTCTCTCGTTAGTTCTATTGTTTTTTACTGATCTGCCTCGTCCTTTCGCTCAGCGGATGCGAGAGATCTGTTTCTGTCTACAGCTGCGATTCCCACGTTGGCATTTCTGCCTGCGAATACAGCCATATCCTCCTGATACTGCTGGTTGTGCTCGTAGAACTTGTCATAAATGCCGTTCTCTACGAAGCTGTAAGCAGTCATATCTGCGATATCATCTGCAAGGATCGTCAGGTCTCTGTCATAGACCAGCCATACGGTCTCGTTTGCTGCAAGAGCGATGGTCTCGCCGTCTGCATAAACTCTTCCGGTCTTTGCATTCAGAGTGTTCAGACTCGGACGCTCTGTATATACATACAGCTTGCCTTCACCGAGTGTGTAATCATTCTCTGATACATAATCGCCAAGTGCAACCTCTGTTGCTGCTGTAAATCCGCCGTTCGTCTTCTTCAGGGTGATGGTACCTGCCTGATAGCTCAGACCAAAGAGCAGCGGGATCTCCACGGTATCATTCTCAAAATCATTGAGATTGATCGGTGTAGCTGAGTAGGTCACAGAGCCTGTCGGCTGTGCTGAATAGATGAAGGTTCCCAGTGTATGGATCTCGCCGTCCACTGTGAACGGATCCTGCGGATCCTCGATCTTGTACTCGCGGATGTTAGTGTTGCCTGCGATATCCTGTACGAAGATCGTAAAGGTATCTCCTGCAAACAGCATCGGTACCTGATCCATCACGAAGTGACCAAAACGGTCTACCTCGATCTCATAGTAGTTCTGCTCATCACCGTTGACATAGAGTGCAACCGAAGTATTCGGCTCAACCATACCGCTGATATAAGTCATTGCCTCATAAACCGGTGAATTTACGCTTGCAGATGCAACGAAGGAATCATATTTCACAGTCAGCTCTGCGGACTGTCCGTTGACATCCAGATACTCTACACTGATGGTAAAGTTCTCGCCCTCCGGCAGTCTGGACATATCGTAGGAGATCTCCCAGGTACCTGCTGCGTCATTCCAGTTTCCGCCTGCACTGTTGATCACGGTCTCGATTCTCTCGCCGGCAACGGTTACCGCAATACGCTCACCTGCGACACCGGTACCACTGATCAGAAGCGTCTTGCTCTGTCCGTTCAGGAATCCGTTTACATTCAGTTCCGGACGGATCTTGATCGTGAGCGGAGTGTTTACCGTAGATTTAGCGATCGTACCGGTTCCTTTTCCGGTATGACCAGCCATATCGGTGTAGGTAACCTCTACGGTATCTCCCTCCTTCGGAAGGTTATTGATCGGAAGAGCTACATCCATGGTGAGCTCGCCCTGTTCGCTGTTCTCCTTTGCTGTGAGCTCTCTTCCGCCGATACTTACCTTGATGCCTTCACCGTACTCCGGAAGCAGCATCGTCACCTTGTCTGCACGGTTGGAGTAAGTGATATTGGAGATATCAAATGCCTTGTCGTCTGCCTTCACAGTCAGTGCTGCCACCTGATTTGCCTGCAGATTCAGGGTATCCAGCACATTGATATTTAATACCTGATCCACATGCGTGGACTCTGTATCGTGAATATCCGGTGTGTAAGAATAGCTTCCGTCGGTCACCTTCTCATACTTTGTGCCGCCGACACTGTTGGTAACTACGATATACTCTCCGTCACCCATTCCGCCGATCTGTGCGGTCACTGCCTGTCTTGCCTCACCCGGAACCGTAAACTTCACATCGCCGTGAGTTCCCGGAGCAGTCATTTCGCTGATGGTAACAGCTTTCTTTGTGACATTAAAATCAACACTGTTGCTGACCTCTGCTCCATCCTCATCTACCAGAGTGACTGACACCTTGGTTCCTGCCGGCAGATAGCCTTTCCACGTCTGTTTTTCCTTAGAATAATCGACTTCATCAAGCACTACCTTCATGCTTGTGCCGTCCTTTGCCTCTTCCGGTTTTAAGGATACTTTTTCGTAATCAGATTCATCAAATTTGAAGCTGACACCGTTTGCGCTCTTGCCGCCCGGCACATTATCAAATGCAATGTTTACAAATACGTCCTGATCGCTGTCAGCCATCATGTTGGACTCAATAGTGAAGCTTGAAGTACGGCTGTCGATGTCCTTGATCTCTTTGATCTCAAGTTCTTCGATCTCAAAATCTTTCTCAGCGAATACGGTGATCTCATAGTTGATCAGATCTTCCTCATTGGTAACTTCGTACTCATAAGTTCCGACTGACTCACCTTCCTCACGCTCGAACAGAATAGAGTCATCTGTCTTGATCATTTTGGCGATGCTTTCCGGTGTATTGTTCAGCTCACTCTCATCCAGATCAACGGTAATATCAAATTTAATTTCCGGATCCTCGTCACCGTATTTCTTATGGTAATCCTTCTTCGGAGATACAGTGATCGGGAGCACTTTCACTTCAAGCTTACCTGACGTTTCTTTGTCAAAGCTTTCACTGAAGTTTGCTCTTGCAGTGGCTGCTGTCTCACTCATCTGCAGATCATATTTACCGACATATGTATGAACATTATCCTCCTCACAGATGATAACTTCTTTATCGTCTGCTGCAGATGCATATTTGCTCTTCAGATCGCCGGCATTCTTCAGAATATCTGCCTTTACTGCATCATCCTCAATATTTCCGAGCTCAACGGTATAGTCAAATGCCGGACTCTTATCAAAGAAATATCTGGATGCATCTAAAGCTGTGATCTTTACCGGAAGCGGAACGATCTCATAGGTCACACCCTCTGTGGTCTTTACATCAAAGTTCGCCACTGCTGCTTCGCTGTTCAGGCTGATTGCATAGGAACCTGCATCCTCGCCCTCCGCACGCTTCAGAAGCTTTACGCTTCCGGACTTTGTCAGCTCACTTGCGATCGCGGTCTCCGTGATATCACTTGTCTCTGTCTTCTTGATCACATAAGTCAGATCATCTGCCTCAGTCTGTAAATAGAAGCGCTTCTGATCCTTATCCGGAGTGATCGTGATCGGCAGCTTCTTGATCGTCAGCTCACCGCCCGCATAAGTAACCTCAAAGTTTGCTGTGTTGAGGTTCTCATTTTCAGCGATCGTGTAGGTGCCAGCTGCCTGGCCCTCTGCAGAAAGAAGTGCTTTGCTTCCGTTCTCAGTCAGCTCTGCCCTGATTGCTTCTGCGGTCATGGTATTTGATGCATCGGTAATCTCTGCATTCAGCTCGCTGTTGTCTAAGTTCTGACCGTAGAAGATCTCCTTATTCTCAGCAGTGATGGTGATCGGGAGCTGCTTGACTGTCAGAGTTGCCGGCAGAGTTTCTGCCTTGTAATTCTCACCGTCTACAGTCACAGTTGCTGCATAGGTACCTGCATTCTTTCGCTCCTCATCTGCGGTACCGTAGGTAATGGTCAGATCTGACTCTGTCAGGCCATATTTTGCCAGCCATTCAGCGGTCGGAACAAGTACTCTTCCGCCTTCGCCGTTATAGATGACTTCGCCGTTGTCTACCCACTCAATGTCCTCAACTCCGGCCTTCTTTACCACATATTCCTTGGTCGCATTGTTGATCACCGTGTTCTCATCTTCGACCACTGCACTGTCCGTACTGTCTTTAATGACTGCCTTCGCCTTGTAACCGCCGGCTTTTGCAGAAGAAGTTACAGGCTCATCCAGAAGATTTGTCGTGGTCACTTCCACTGTATAACCATCTGCAGATGCTGTCTGCTTATGATCTTCTCCATCATACTCGTACTCGGCAGTCTCATCTTCCCAGACTACATTGATCACTCGCTGATTGATCGTATAAGTATGAGAAAGATCTCCGTCAATCGTGTTATTGTCATCCTCAGCCACTTCGACGTCTCCGGATTTCACAACCACAGATGCAGTGTAAGTTCCCGCGTTCTTAGACTCTGTGACAGGATTGTCCTCAGCGTCCTTTACAACAGTTGTTACTGTAACACCTGCCGTTTTTGTGCTTGCCTGCTGCTTATGATCATTACCATCGTAAGTAGTAACTTCATTGTTTTCTCCGTTCCACTCAACGGTAATCACACGCTTATTGACTGTGAAAGATACCTTATCGGACGTAAGCTCATAATTTTTCTTCATGCTGTCCGGCATCTCGACCTTTACATCTTTATACTCTTTCGCATCCACAACTTTATTGCCGGATACCGTAAGCTTCAGCCCGTTTTCACCGCCGACACCGATCTCATGCTCCTGTTCATCTCCACCTATGTATTTAAACTTCAGTGTGGTCAGAAGATCACTTCCTGTGTATGCAACAGAATCCTTCTGAGTAAATCCGGAAAGTTCTCTCTTCTTGATCGTGATGGACTTGTCGATCTCTTTTGTGATAGTCTTTTTCTTGCCATTATCATCAATTTCAAAAGTGACCTTCACCTTGATCGTATGATCACCGGCATCCGGAGAAGTATTCTCATAAGAAACCGTCTTTTCGATCGTGCCTCCTTCCGGTGCAGGTGCACCTGCCTTTGGATCAATCGAAACAGCTCCCAGCTGCTCCTGGATCTTATAGCTGGAAAAAGCTCCGCCGGTCCAAACATACTCTGTTTTCTTTAACTCAACTGTCACATCATAATCTTCAGCTTCAGCCTTCGCCTTCTTGACCTTTGCTTTCTCAGTGAGTTCTTCGGTTTCCTCTTCTTTCTCTGCCTTTTTGGCGGAGGTCTCCTTCTCTGACTCGGTCTCAGGTGCTTCTGTCTCTGCTGCCGGTGTCTCAGACGGTGCTTCTGTC
>JAUNAF010000085.1 GCA_030527715.1 Eubacteriales bacterium | reverse complement strand
AATCCTATGGATCGTTTTTTTATCAAGTGTGCAACTTCATTTTACAATCGGCGGTATTTTTTTTTTACAAAATTTGAGGGTAGCACAGTGAGAATCGTAAAACCATTAAATCATAATATGGTATTGGTACGGAACGATGACGGGAGTGATATGATCCTCCAGGGAAAGGGCATCGGATTTAAACGCAGGGCAGGAGATGAGGTCGATGAGAGTCTTGTGGAACGAAAATTCATGCCAAGTGACAAGTCAGAGAGCCGCTATTTTCAGCAGTTGTTTTCACAGATCCCGGATGGTTATTTTGCAATCGCTGAGCAGGTTCTGGAGTATGCGAGAAAAGAGCTGAAGATCAAGGTTACGGATAAGGTGATTCTTCCGATTTGTGATCATATGGCGGGAAGTGTTGAGCGCTGTCAGAAAAATATTCACCTGACACATCCAATCCTCTGGGATATAAAGAGAATTTATCCGGCAGAGTTTGAGGCAGGACTGTATGCACTGGAGCTGTTAAAGAAGCAGTATGGTGCCGGTCTTATGGAAGATGAGGCTGCATTTTTGGCGTACCATTTTGTAAGTGCAGAACTGGAAAATGTTTCAGAGGTATCTGTCGATGAAGTGACAGTTCTGATCAGTACGATCCTTCAGATCGTTCAGGAAGCCTTTCAGATCGAACTGAGCAGAGAGGATTGGAATTACCAGAGATTTTTAACGCATCTTCGATTTTTTGCAAATCGTGTGTTACTCAGGAATTTATATGAGGAGTCGGAGGACAATGAGCTGTATGAGGAACTCTCAGAGCATTATCCGAATATAAATAAATGTGTGGATCTGATCGCTGATTATATACTGATCCATTATCACTATGATATCAGCAGCGATGAGCGGTTGTATCTGCTGATCCATATCGAGCGAGTGACGAAGCGATATCGAAAAAATAAATAGAGAAACTGTTTTGATACAGGGTTGTGACATTTAGTTGGCAAGGCCTGGACAAACACGGCACATAAGAACCAGGCAGAATATCTGTAGGGGCGTGCTGCGATTTGCCCGGACCTTGTTTTTTTGTACCGATAAAACGGACAGCAGCGCGCGCTGTCGTTTTTATAAATGAAGAAACTTTATAAATAGTATTTAACAAAATAAGGAGGAAAACAACATGGCACTGGATTATGTAAAAACATCCAAAGACATCCTGGAAGCGGTTGGCGGAAAGGCAAACGTTTCATCTGCGACCCACTGCATGACACGCCTTCGTCTTGTCTTAAAGGATGAGAGCAAGGCAGATGACAAAAAGGTAGAAGCAATCAAGGGCGTTAAGTCCATCATCAAGCAGGGAGGCCAGTATCAGGTAGTTATTGGAAATGAAGTTTCCAATCTGTTTAAGGAATTTGAAAAACTTGGCAATTTTTCAGGTGAGGGAGGTGCTGAGGCAAAGCCGACCGGCAGTCCGATACAGAGACTTTTCGGCTTTGTTGCAGGGTGCATGACTCCGCTGCTCCCGGCAATGCTTGGAACAGGTATGGTGAAAGTGCTTCTGACACTTCTGACCACGTTCGGTGTGATGGAGGCGACTGGCCCGACCTATATTATTCTCTATGGAATGGCAGATGCCTTCTTCTATTTCCTGCCGATCTTCCTGTCTGTGACGATCGCAAAGAAGATGAAGGGATCCATTCCGCTGTTTATGGTCATCGGAGCGATGTTCTGTGCTCCGGATATCGTTAATCTTCTTGCAAACGGCACGGAATTATATCCACTCGGCACCTTCCTTGGAATGCCGTGTACCTATTTATTTGGTTTTATCCCGGTAATTTCCGCAACCTATACATCCAGCGTTCTGCCGATCCTGCTGATGGCTCCGGTAATGAAATGGGTCGAAGATTTTGCAGATCGCGTTTCTCCGAATGTACTGAAATCCTTCTTAAAACCGATGATTTTCTGTCTGATCTGTACCCCGATCGCACTCTGTATTCTTGGACCGATCGGAGCAGTTGCAGGTAACGGTTTAGCATCTGTATTTTCTGCAATGTATAATACTGTTCCGTGGCTGACAGTTGCGATCCTGTCTGCGGCAATGCCGTTTATCGTTATGACCGGTATGCATTATGCATTGATTCCTCTCTGCATGAACAATCTTGCAACCATTGGCTACGATGTGATCGTTATGGTAACCATGTTTGCCTCCAACATTGCACAGGGAGGAGCAGCGTTTGGTGTTGCTGCAAAGACAAAAGACACAGATATTCGTTCTGAGGGTATTGCCTGCGGTATCTCCGCAACAGTGGCAGGTGTAACAGAGCCGGCAATGTACGGTGTCAATCTTCGTTTCGGAAAACCGATGATCGGTGCAGTTGTTGGAGCAGGGCTTTCCGGTCTGTTTCTGGGACTGGCAGGTGTCAAAGGTTTCACCATGGGCGGTTCTCCGTCTTTCCTGACCTCGATCACATTCATTGGCGGTGAAGTAAATCCGATGAGAGGTCTCTATTTCGGCCTTATCGGCGGTGCGATTTCAGTAGTGGTGTCCTTCCTTATTTCCATGTTTCTGTATAAAGATGAGGTAAAGGCAGAGGAGACATCAGTAGCAGAGGAGGTTCCGGCAGCAGAGGAGAAGAAGTCCCTGGTTGAGAAGCTGGAAATTGCTGCACCAATGAGCGGCAAGGTAGTTGCCCTTTCTGAAGTTCCGGATCAGGTATTTGCTTCCGGTGCACTTGGAGCAGGTGCTGCGATCATCCCGGAGGACGGCAAGGTCTATGCACCGTTTGATGGTGTGATCAGTGCTACGATGGATACAGGACATGCAGTCGGCATTACAGGAACCAATGGTGTAGATATTCTGATCCATGTGGGCCTGGATACGGTAAGTCTGGAAGGTGAACCGTTTAAATATGCTGTAAAAGAAGGCGAAAAAGTAAGTAAGGGTCAGCTGCTCCTGACTGCGGATCTGGATATGATACGCGCAAAGGGATTTGAGATCCATACACCGGTAATCGTTACCAATACCGATGATTATATGTCTGTTAAGAAAACAGATGCACAGAAGGTAAAGACTGGCGAGCAGCTGATTACTGTTGTATAATCTGATCGTATTCAAAAAGAGAACCTGTAGTCTGTATATCGGCGGAGAGCGTCGATTCCCCGCCGGTATATAAGTATGGATAGAAAGGAGTTCACAATGTCTGTATTAAGAGAAGATTTTTTATGGGGAGGCGCAGTTGCAGCCAACCAGTTTGAAGGAGCATGGAATGTCGACGGCAAGGGAGCATCTGTATCTGATCACTGCACGAACGGCAGTCATACCTCTCCCAAGAGACTGACAGTGAATATCGAAGAAGGAACGCTGTACCCGTCTCACGAGGCGATCGATTTTTATCATCACTACGAGGAAGATATCAGACTGTTTGCGGAAATGGGATTTAAGGTCTTCCGTACCTCTATTAACTGGACCCGTATTTTCCCGACAGGTATGGAGAAGGAACCGAATGAGGCAGGACTTGCATTTTATGACAGAGTATTTGAGGAGTGTCAAAAATACGGAATCGAGCCTCTTGTAACGATCTCCCACTATGAGCTGCCGTATGCGCTGGTGGAGAAATACAACGGTTGGGAAGGCAGAGAGCTGATCGAACTGTTCGAACACTACTGCCATGTGATCTTTGAGCGTTATCAGGACAAGGTAAAGTACTGGCTGACTTTCAATGAGATCAATGCGGGTACAATGCCGATGGGTGCAGTACTCTCCACCGGTACTGTAAAAGGATTCACTGGCCCGATCACAGAGGTGCCGGATGATCCGCAGTCTCGTTTCCAGGCACTGCATCATCAGTTTGTGGCAAGTGCAAGAGTGATCCGCTATGCGCATGAGCACTATCCGCAGTTTCAGCTGGGAAATATGATCTGCTTTGTCACCTCCTATCCGACCACCTGCAATCCAGCTGATGTGCTCGCAAATCAGGAACACATGCGTGAGATGAACTGGTACTGCTCTGATGTTCAGGCTCGCGGAGAATATCCGGCCTATGCAAAGAGTATCTGGAAGAAACACGGCATTACCATTAAGATGGAAGACGGTGATCTGGAAGATCTGAAGAATGGTATCATCGATTTCTATACTTTCAGCTATTACATGAGCAACACGATCGGAACAGATCCGGAGGCTAATAAGGGCGATGGAAATCTGATTGCGGGTGGAAAAAATCCGTATCTGGAATCCTCCGACTGGGGATGGCAGATCGATCCGAAGGGACTTCGCTATACCTTAAATGAGATCTATGATCGTTATCGTCTGCCGCTGATGGTCGTAGAAAACGGTCTCGGTGCCCGTGATGAGATCGCTGAAGACGGAAGTATTCAGGATGATTATCGCATTGACTATCTCAGAAAACATATTCAGGAAATGAAGGGTGCGGTAGAAGACGGTGTAGATCTGATGGGATACACACCGTGGGGCTGCATTGACCTGGTTTCCGCATCTACCGGTGAGATGGCAAAGAGATATGGCTTTATCTATGTTGAGAAGTACGACGACGGAACAGGCAGTCTTGCAAGAAGAAAGAAAAAATCCTTTGACTGGTATAAGAACGTCATTGCAACAAACGGAGAAGAGCTGTGAAAAAGATCATTTTTCTTGATATAGACGGTACTCTGGTCGATTATGAGGGAAAACTGCCGGATTCTGCGAGAGAAGCTGTGCAGGCAGCGCAAAAAAATGGTCACAAAATCTATATGTGCACCGGCCGCAGCAAGGCTGAGCTCAGTCTGGAGCTGTTGGAGCTTGGAGTGAACGGTATGATCGGCGGTAACGGAAGCTATGTGGAGAATGACGGAGAGGTCATACTTCATCAGATGATTTCCGCAGAGCAGACAAAGAGGATCGTGGACTGGTTGAAGGACCGTGGACTGGAATTCTATCTGGAAAGCAATCATGGACTGTTTGCCAGTGAAAATTTCGAAATTGCCGGAGAACCGGTAGTTCAGGAATACTGCAGAAGAAAGGGGCAGACCGAAACCGTTAATATTGCGGTAAGAGATATTTTTCCGGATATGACCTTCGGCGGAGATCTATATCGGAGTGATCTGAATAAAGTCAGTTTTATTTTAAATACCTATCAGGATTATCTTGATGCAAAGGCGGAATTTCCGGATCTGAATGTCGGTACCTGGGGAGGAGCAAGTGAAAAGGCACTGTTTGGAGATTTTGGAGTAAAGGATATTTCAAAGGCAGGTGCGATACAGGTCCTTTTAAACAATATCGGCGGAAAGTTAGAAGATACGATCGCCTTTGGTGATGCGAGGATCGATATTCCCATGTTGGAGTATTGTGCCATAGGAGTTGCTATGGGAAATGCACAGGAAGAGGTAAAACTTATAGCAGATCGCATTGCAGGAGATGTCAATGAAGATGGGCTGTTTCATGAATTTGAAAAACTGGGACTTCTGAATTAGGAGAAAGGCTTTGGGCGGAGACATGGTTTCCGGACGAAGCCTTTTTTCGCTGTCTGAAAAAAGTTGAAAAATCAAGTTGAAAAAGGTACAATCAGTAATTATAGTCAGGCAGAGTAAAAGGAGATAAGACGATGAAAATAGCAGCATACAGTTACAGAGATTTTGACGAGGCTCCGTACTTTGAAAAATTCGGAAAGCAGTACCAGGTGGAGATCCTGCCGATCCGCGCAGTCCCGACCGTGGAAAATGCACATCTGGCAGAAGGATGCGATGCGGTCACCGTGATCACGACACCGATACAGGAGGATCTGATCCGTGCCTGGAGCAGTTACGGCGTGAAACATATTTCCACGAGAACGATCGGTTTTGATCATATTGATCTGGAAGCCGCAAAGGCCTGCGGGATGGCTGTCAGCAACGTGACCTATTCCACCGGAAGCGTGGCGGATTATGCAGTGATGCTGATCCTGATGTCTCTTCGAAGAATGAAATCGATCATCAAGCGTGCGGAGGGCATGGATTATTCTCTGCCGGGAAATATCGGACGCGAGATCGGTGATCTGACCGTCGGAGTAGTCGGAACAGGAAAGATCGGAACACATGTGATCCGCAATCTCTCAGGTTTTGGCTGCAGGATTCTCGCCTATGATCCGTATGAGAATGAGGAGGCAAAGAAATATGCATCCTACTGCAGTCTCGACGAGCTGATGAGAGAGTGTGATGTGATGACTTTCCACACACCGGCGACGAAGAGCAGCTATCATATGGTAAATAAGGAGACCATTGCAACGATGAAGGACGGTGTGGTGCTGGTCAATACCGCAAGGGGAAGCATCATTGATACACCGGCGCTGATCGATGCACTGGAGTCCGGTAAGGTCGGCGCGGCGGCGCTCGATGTGATCGAGAATGAGCTCGGCATCTTTTACGGTGATTATAAATATCAGGTCATCGGCCATCGGGAAATGTCGATCCTGAAGGATCTGCCGAATGTGCTGATGCTGCCGCACATGGCGTTTTATACGGAGAATGCGATCTCGGATATGGTGGAGCATTCCATCTGTCATATTCTGGAGAAGGATGGAAATGTAGTACCGTTTGAGAATTAGAGAAGCGGAGGTAGCGGAATGGACGCATCTATCAGAAGAAATCAAATGCTGGAACTGCTGAGGAAGAGTGACCGGCCGATCAGTGCAGCGTCACTGGCGGGCACCTATCATGTCAGCAGACAGATCATTGTAGGAGATATTGCACTGCTCAGAGCCGCCGGCAATGAGATCGAGGCTACTGCCAGAGGATACATGATTCCGGCAGCTTCCGCGCAGCTTCGCAGAAGAATTGCCTGCCGTCATCAGTCCGAACAGATGCGGGAGGAGTTGTACGCCATCGTGGATAACGGATGCACGGTCATAGATGTGATCGTGGAACATCCGCTCTACGGTCAGCTGACCGGAATGCTGCAGCTGTCCAATCGATATGAGGTGGATCAGTTTGTGGAAAAGAGTCTGAAGACGGAGGCGATACCGCTCTCCTTTTTGACAGAAGGGATCCATATACACACGATCTCCTGCCCCACGGAAGAGGCAGGAGACCGTGTAGAGAGTGCACTTAAAGAAATGGGTGTACTGCTGACCTGATAGGAAAATTACAGGGTCATGTCGCCGTCCTTTACCCATCCCTGACGCTTGCAGAAAAGATTGATCAGCCAGGAGAGGAGGGCCGGAAGAATAAAGCAGATCAGGATCAGACCGATCCAGTCGAAGGCAGTGATCGCCGTTCTTGTGCCTGCTTCGATCTCATTCATCCAGCCCTGGAAAACACCGATCTGACCAACGAGACCGCAGGTGCCCATTCCGGAATCAATGGCCGGACCGTTCATCTGCAGGTGGAAGACACAGGTGGCGATCGGTCCGGTGATGGCAGATGCCGCGATCGGAGCGATCCAGATCTTCGGATTTTTTACAATATTCGGCATCTGGAGCATGGAGGTTCCGATTCCCTGGGATACCAGGCCGCCCCAGCGGTTTTCTTTAAAGGAGATGACAGCAAAGCCGACCATCTGGGCACAGCAGCCTGCGACTGCGGCACCGCCGGCCAGACCGGTCAGTCCGAGTGCGGCGCAGATGGCTGCGGAGGAGATCGGCAGTGTCAGGGCGATTCCGACTACGACAGAGACCAGAATACCCATGAGGAACGGCTGAAGCTCGGTTGCCCACATGATGAAGTTGCCGATCATCAGAGCAAGTTTTCCGATCGGCGGTGCGATCAGTGCGGAGAGTGCGACACCGACACCGATGGTGATCAGCGGGGTGACCAGGATATCGACCTTGGTTTCTCCGGCTGCGAGCTTACCGATCTCGGAAGTAATAATTGCGATAAACAGAACTGCGAGCGGTCCTCCGGCACCGCCCAGTGCGTTGGCTGCGAAGCCGACTGTGATCAGTGAATACAGCACCATCGGCGGACATTTCAGAGCACGACCGATAGCGACTGCCATAGCCGGACCGCTCATTGCCATAGCCAGACCGCCGACCGTGTAATCGACTCCGGAGATGGTTGCGATCGTTGTCTGCAGTGCCGCAATGTGGAACAGGGTACCCAGCGTGTTGATGATCGTACCGATCAGCAGTGAACAGAACAGACCCTGTGCCATGGCACCGAGTGCATCGATGGCATATCTCTGAAAAGATATTTCAACATTCTTTCGTTTCAGAAAAGCCTTCCAGTTTTCCATTTGTTTTCTCCTTTATAAATAGCAGTAGTATTATTAACAGCGGTATCTCTGACGAGATACATCGACAGCCTGTATCTCCGCGGCGCACGGTGCTGCGAGGAAGCAGCTGATGTATCAACCATGGGTGCAGTCACGCCGCACACGACAGAGTATACAGGTGTCTTGACATATGATTATAGTAATTGTACAGCATGCTGTCAAGGGATAGTATTGAAATTTTACCTTGCAGAGTTCGCACCTGTTAATATATAATAGGAAAAGTATTCTGCAGGAAAGCAATGCAGATGACTGAAAATAAAAATAACCATCAGATGAGGGAGGTTTTTTTATGGCATTAAACAATCGTCCGGACGATATGGTCCGCATTACGACACCGGAACAGGCACAGGCATTTATCGATGAGCAGATCAAGGAGATCCGCGAGCAGGTAGGCGATAAGAAGGTATTGCTTGCTCTGTCCGGAGGAGTAGATTCTTCTGTTGTAGCAGCGTTACTGATCAAGGCAATCGGAAAACAGCTGGTTTGTGTTCATGTAAATCATGGACTGCTCAGAAAGGGCGAGCCGGAGCAGGTTATCGAGGTATTCCGCAATCAGATGGATGCCAACCTGATCTATGTTGATGCTGTAGACCGTTTCCTGGACAAGCTGGCAGGCGTAGCTGAGCCGGAGAAGAAGCGTAAGATCATCGGTAATGAGTTTATCGAGGTATTCGCTGAGGAGGCTAGAAAGCTGGACGGCATCGAGTTCCTTGCACAGGGAACCATCTGGCCGGATATTCTGGAGAGTGAGCACGGCATCAAGGCACATCACAATGCCGGCGGTCTTCCGGAGGATATGAAATTTGAACTTGTTGAGCCGGTACGTCCGCTGTTCAAGGATGAGGTTCGTGTAGTCGGCAGTCAGCTGGGACTTCCGGACAACATGGTATATCGTCAGCCGTTCCCGGGTCCGGGACTTGGCGTTCGCTGCACAGGTGCGATCACCCGTGATCGTCTGGAGGCAGTTCGTGAGTCTGATGCTATCCTGAGAGAGGAGTTTGCTAAGGCTGGTCTTCAGGGACGTGTATGGCAGTACTTCACTGCAGTGCCGGATCTGAAGAGCGTAGGCGTAAAAGACGGCAAGCGTGTGGACGAGTGGTGCGCAATCATCCGTGCAGTCAACACCACCGATGCTATGACAGCAACCATCGAGCCGATTCCGTACGAGCTTCTTGATGTGATCGTAAAACGAATCATCACCGAGGTTAAGGGAGTAAATCGTGTTCTCTACGATCTGACTCCGAAGCCAACCGGAACAATTGAGTGGGAATAATGTAAAAAAGGACGGGAAGCCAGTGTTTATGCGGCTTCCCGTTTTATGTGCTTGCAAAA
>JAUNAF010000138.1 GCA_030527715.1 Eubacteriales bacterium | reverse complement strand
GGGTAGCGATGAGAAAGCTTTTTATTCTTTTGATATAGTGCATAAAACAGCCGGCAATAAAACAGCCGGTTTTCAGAAGGAAAGCATGATAATCCTTTTTATTCTTTTGATATAGTGCATAAAATAGCTGTTTTAGGAGGAATGTGCACGAATATAGCTGGGAAATATCGTATTTTAGTGCAGAGAGCTTTTGATTCGATGAAAATTTGCACGAAAATGGGGGTGAACTCTCTTGTTTTGTGCATATAGGAGGGGAACGCAGACAAGCTGCGAAGCAGCCTGCGAATGTCCGCTTCACCAGATAATAATTTTTTAGATAGATGTATAGAGTGCAGGATTCGTGGTCTGCTGTCGTGGATTAAATGATGGAGAAGACAGAAAAGGAGCCGATGCTCCATAGATGTAAATTCAAATCTATGGAACATCGACTCCTTTTTTTCGCGAGCAGCGATGAGGATGCTGTGCCTGCACAAGCATACGAAGAGCACCGCGACAACTTGAGAAACGCGCAAAGCATGTTTCTTATAGCCGCTTCAGGTAGTGGCGTGTCAGCGACGCAAGTCAGCTCAGCGCTTTCTTCTGCGCAGGAATACGATTCCACCAACAATTACAAGAATTGCTGTAACAAATGCGATGATGATCGGTACCAGCGGTGTTTCATCACCGGTCTGTGGAATGATGCGGACACCATCGACGGTACCGTTTACCGGATTTCCTGAGATCAGCTGTCCTACACGGAAGGTGACAGATTTGCTGTCAGCGATATTTGTATTCTTCCAGGAAGTATCATAGACCTGTTTCTGGAAAGATACTGTGACGGTGTAAGAGCCGGCTTTCGAAATGGAAAATGCACCGCTGAAGTTATCGGAGAATTTTCCGGTTACTGTCTGAATGTTCCAGGAGGACGGCACATAACGAACATCGCCCGGAATTGGACTGGTGTTGCCCATTGCAGCGCCAACTGCTGTAAAACTCAGTCTGGCATTCAGGTCATACTGACCGCCCTCAGTGAGACCGGTGATGGAATTGTCCGCGGCAGAACCGAGGATATTCAGCGCCCGGGTCTCTTTATGATCACAGCCTTCACGGTGACAGGAACGTGTCTGAGATCCGTGCTCTGTGTTGGTGGAAGCAGATGCTGTGCTCCAGTCATCGCGAAGATCATGTCCAAGCGCTGCACCTTCAGTCGCATGGCAGCGCTTGCAGGTCTTCGGAGCAGTACAGTTGGCTGCCTGCCAGTCATGTCCAAGTGCAGAGGCAAGTACTGTTCCGCAGGTCTCACAGGTCTGCGGGCTGGTACAGGTCGCAGCAGCTCCTGGAGTGTGATCTTTGGATGCCGTAAATGTCTGACCGCAGACAGAGCAGGTCTGATCCAGACATTCTGCACCGGAAAGCTGGTGTGCACTTCGTGTCAGAGTGATTTTTATCGTACTTGTAAATACAGTGCCGTCTGGACTGGTAACCGTAAAAGCAGCATCCTGAGTGGAGGCATCTCGATAGTCAAACGAGATAATATCTGACTCAGGTATGACCGCCAGTACGGAAGAAGAGGATCCTTCTGCAAGAAAAGCAAGTGAAATACGGCTCAGGTCCGTCCAGCACGGAAGATCACTGACCGTGATGCTTTCTTCGGAAGCAGTACCATCTTCTTTTAATGTCAGAAGCGCTTTATCATTTGCATCCGGGAAAGAGCGAAGCTCAGTGTAAGAACCGTCTCCCGTCAACTGACGAATAACCAGAGTTCCGGATACCGTGCGGACATTCTCGGAGGACGGAGCCTGGGTTTCAGGAGTCT
>JAUNAF010000019.1 GCA_030527715.1 Eubacteriales bacterium | reverse complement strand
ACAGGTGTGGTGTGGAGCAAAAGTGTGCAACTTGTTATTGCAATTTTGGAAGAAAAATACAAAGAAACAGAACACAAAAAAACAGAATAAGAAGCAGAAGAATACAAAGACTGTCACTGTGAAATAATCAGACAGTTCAGTGAAAATGCGCAGTGTCGGCAAGATGGCTGGATCCGGAATAACAGGAGGTTTCCGGGTTCGGCCATTTTTTCTCTTGTAACTTGAAATCACTTCGGAAATAACCTATAATTAAGAGAAAATTGTGAAAAAGAAAGCGGAGAAGATCCGCCGGATGGGAGCACTATGAATTACGAAGAAGCAAGGGCATACATTGAGGATACTGCAAGATACGGCAGCGTGCTCGGACTTGATAACATCAGGGAACTGCAGAGAAGACTGGGAAATCCGGAGAATGATCTGAAGTTTGTTCACATCGCAGGAACGAATGGAAAGGGGTCCACTCTGGCATATCTCTCAACGATTCTGAAAGAGGCAGGATATCGGGTTGGAAGATATATTTCTCCGGCTCTTTTTTCATACAGAGAGAAAATACAGGTAAATGAAGAGCATATTTCGAGAGAGGCACTGGCAAGACTCACTTCCAGGATCGAGGCTGCGATCAGTGAGATGGTCGCAGACGGGTTCGCTCATCCGACACAGTTTGAGGTCGAGACAGCACTGTCCTTTCTCTATTTTCAGGAGCAGAAATGTGATCTTGTGGTTCTGGAGACAGGAATGGGAGGAATCACTGACGCGACGAATATCATTTCGACTACCGTGTTGGAAGTGATCGCCAAGATCAGCATGGATCATATGTCATTTCTGGGAAATACACTCGCGGAGATCGCGGAGAAAAAGGCAGGGATCATCAAAGCAGATACGGAAGTTGTCAGTACCGTTCAGGAACCTGAGGCACTAAAGGTGCTTCAGACAAAGGCAGCACAGATGAACAGCCGACTGACGATCGCAGATCCGTCGAAGGCATACGATATCCGCTATGGTCTTGCAGAGCAGAGTTTTTCGTATGGAAACTATAAGGATCTGAAGATCCGTCTGATCGGAACCTATCAGATCGCAAACGCTGTAACAGCCGTGACGGCAGCAGAGGCGCTCAACAGACATGGATTCCGGATCAGCGAACAGGCTCTGAGAAACGGTCTGTTTAAAACGAGATGGGATGGCAGATTTACGATCCTGCATGAAAAACCGCTGATCGTTATGGATGGTGCACATAACCCGGATGGAGCTGCAAAGCTGGCAGATTCCATTGAAAAGTATTTTTCCGGCAGAAAGATCTTCTGCATCTGCGGTATTTTCCGCGATAAGGATTACCGATCCATTTTAAAGACCGTATCACCGTACAGCGATCATCTCTTTGCAATCGAAACTCCGGATAATCCGAGAGCACTGCCGGCAGAAGAACTGGCCAGAGAGGCAGAAGTATTTTTTAAGGATGTCAGAGTGAAGAATTCTGTCGAGGAGGCGCTGAATGCAGCGCTTGCGGAAGCGGGAGAAGAGGATGTGATCCTCGCCTTCGGTTCGCTTTCCTTCCTTGGAAGACTTGTAACTGCTGCAGAAAAAATCAACTAGAACGGTTCCGATGGAACAGAACAACTAAAGGAGAACACATGATAGATTTACTGGAACTGAGAAAAGAAATTGACCAGATCGACAGCGAGATCGTGCGCCTCTATGAGGAGCGTATGAAGATCAGCGAGAATGTTGCAAAGTATAAGATCGCTACCGGAAAAAAGGTATTTGACAAGGAGCGCGAGGACGCAAAGATCACAGCGCTGAAGGCGCAGACACACAATGATTTTAACTGTCATGGAATTGAAGAGCTGTTTATCCAGATCATGTCGATGAGCAGAAAGCTGCAGTATCAGCTGCTGACCAGAGAAGGAGTTGTCGGAAGACTGCCCTTTACAGAAGTGGACCATATCGAGACAGAGAAAGCCCGTGTGGTATTTCAGGGGGTGGAAGGTGCATATTCTCAGGCAGCGATGAAGGCTTACTTCGGTGATGAGGTAAATTCCTTCCATGTCGATAAATGGAGAGATGCACTTGAGGCGATCATGGACGGAATGGCAGATTTTGCAGTTCTTCCGATCGAAAATTCCACGGCTGGCTTTGTCAGCGAGATCTATGATCTTCTGATGAAGTACGACGATTATATCGTGGGAGAACAGGTCATCCGGATCGAGCATCGTCTGCTTGGGCTTCCTGGGGCAAAGCTGTCAGATATCAAAAAGGTATATTCTCATGAACAGGGCCTGATGCAGTGTGAGGCTTATCTGAATGAGCACCGGAGCTGGGAGCAGATCTCTGTTGAGAATACCGCGGTGGCTGCGGCGAGAGTATCCAAGAGCCAGGATCCTACACAGGCAGCGATCGCAAGTGCACTTGCGGGAGAAATCTTCGGACTGGAGACCCTGGAGAAGGATATCTGCGCAAATGCGGCAAATTCAACGAGGTTTATCATTGTAACCAATCAGAGAGTGTTCCGCAAGGATGCCAAAAAGATCAGTCTGTGCTTTGAGACACCGCATCGCAGCGGATCTCTGTATCAGATCCTTTCGCATCTGATCTACAATAATCTGAGTATGACAAAGATCGAATCCCGCCCGATACCGGAGAGAAACTGGGAGTATCGTTTCTTTGTAGATATTGAGGGTAATCTGAATGACAGTGCGGTCAAGAATGCATTGAGGGGAATTACAAACGACGCACTGAATCTGAAGATCCTGGGCAACTATTAATTTTTTGTTTTTTCTTTTGGGGTAGAAAAAATGACATTGTTTGCTGCAATTGATGTCGGCTCATATGAAGTCGAAATGAAAATTTTTGAAATGCTTCCGCATAAGGGGGTGCGGCGCATTGATTATGTAAGTCACCGGATCGAACTCGGTGCGGATACTTACACGGAAGGAAAAATCAGCATTGAAAAGATCGATGAGCTCTGCAGAGTGCTGAAAGATTTCCAGAGGATCATGGCAGGCTATCAGGTGGAAAGCTGGCGCGCCTGTGCGACAAGTGCGGTGAGAGAGGCGCAGAATAAGCTGCAGCTGGTCGAGCATGTGAAGAGAACGACCGGCATAGAGATCGAAAATCTGGACAATTCCGAGCAGAGATTTCTGGACTATAAGTCTGTTGCGCTCGGCGTTCGTGATTTCTTCAAGATCATTCAGGAGAGTACCGCGATCGTCGATGTCGGAAGCGGAAGTATCCAGATCAGTCTGTTTGACAAGGATAAGCTCGTGACAACCCAGAATATCCGAATCGGAAATCTGCGAATCCGTGAAAAGGTGGCAGATCTTGCAGGAAAGACTCTGCATATGGAAGCCATGGTGGAAGAGCTGATCAGCAACGAGATCATCAGCTTTAAAAAGATGTATCTGAAAGATCGACAGATCCGTCACCTGGTAGTCGGCGGAGATTATGTTTCGGATCTTCTGGAAAAAGAGTCTGTGAGCAGTGAGGAGTTCAAGGCACTCTTTATGAAGGTCATTGAGTGCAGCCCAGAGGAGATCGCCAGAGAGTACGGGATCCCGTCGGAGAGTGCGTCATTGATCCTTCCGTCACTGACCCTCTATAAGCGTCTGATCGAAGAGCTCGGAGCGGAAACGATCTGGGTGACTGATATGGCCCTGTCAGATGGAATGGCTTACGATTTCGCCCAGAAAAAGAAGTATATTCGCGTAGAGCATGACTTTAATGATGATATTATTGCGGCAGCCCGCGTGATCGCAAAACGATATCAGTGCAGCAAGGTGCATATCAAAAACCTGGAGAATATTGCGCTCTCCATTTTTGACAAGATGAAAAAAGTGTCCGGAATGAATCAGCGTCATCGTCTTCTTCTTCAGATCGCGGTGATCCTGCATGGCTGCGGAAAATATATCAATCTGTCCAATGCGGCAGACTGCTCCTACAATATCATCATGTCAACGGAGATCATCGGACTCTCACTGAAGGAGAGACGTATTATTGCAAATGCAGTGAAATACAATACACAGGAGTTTCACTATGAGGACGCCGCTTCCAGACTTGGAATGAGTCCGGATGACTATCTGCTGATCCTGAAACTGACAGCGATCCTGCGTGTGTCCAATGCACTCGACCGAAGTCACAAGCAGAAGTTTGAAAATATCAAGGTACAGCAAAAAGAGCATGAGCTTATTATTTCTACTGATACACGAGAGGATATTACACTGGAAAAGGGACTCTTCCCGCCAAAGGCCGAGTTTTTTGAAGATGTGTTCCATGTACGTCCTGTGATTCATCAGAAGAAACATTTTTAAGGGGGAGCATTGCATATGGATGCGATTTTTGAAAAACCGGAATACTACCGCAATCGTGAGGACAGCTGGATCAGTTTTGATGAGCGGGTGCTCAGCGAGGCAAGAGATAAGAATCTGCCGTTGTTTGAGAGACTGAAATTTTTGAGTATCACGGCATCGAACCTGGATGAATTTTTCATGATCCGTGTAGCTTCCCTGAAGGATATGGTGCATGCGGGATATACCAAAAAGGATATCGCCGGACTGAGTGCGCAGGAGCAGCTGGATCTAATTCTGCCAAGGCTGCATGATCTGGTAAATCTCCAGTACTCGACCTACAATCGTTCCCTTCTCCCGGCACTGAAGCCGTGGCTGGAAGTGGTGACAAAGCATGAGCAGATGAGCAGGGAACAGGCGGAATATGCGGACAGTTATTTTGAGGAAAACATCTATCCGGTATTGACGCCGATGGCGATGGATTCTTCCAGACCGTTTCCTCTGATCCGCAATAAAACGCTCAATATCGGTGCATTGATCTCGAAAAAAGGAAAGAAATCAGATGCAGAATTTGCAACGGTTCAGGTACCGTCGGTATTGCCGAGACTGATCGAACTTCCGGCTTCTGAAAAAGGGAAAAAATGTGTGATCCTTCTGGAAGAAGTGATCGAGAGGAATATCGGAAAACTGTTTCTGAATTATGATGTAGTCTGCGCACATCCGTACCGTATCATGAGAAATGCGGATCTTACCATTGATGAGGATGAGGCGGCGGATCTGCTCAAGGAGATCCAGAAACAGCTGAAGAAGCGTCAATGGGGAGAGGTGATTCGACTGGAGGTCGAAGAAGGCATCAACAAGCAGCTCCTGAAGATCCTGAAGAAAGAATTCGCTATCAAGGGAGATGATGTTTTTCTGATCAATGGTCCGCTGGATCTGACCTTTCTGATGAAGATGTATGGTCTGCCGGGATTTGAGAATCTGAAGGTACAGGGCTACACTCCGTGTCCGGTGCCGGCTCTGATGGATGAGACAGATATTTTTGCAGCGATCCGTAAAAGCGACATCCTGCTTCATCATCCGTACATGACTTTTGATCCGGTGGTGGATTTTGTCAAAACTGCATCAAAAGATCCGAATGTGCTTGCGATCAAGCAGACACTGTATCGTGTCAGCGGAAATTCTCCGATCATTGCAGCCCTTGCGCAGGCGGCGGAAAACGGAAAACAGGTCTCTGTACTTGTAGAGCTGAAGGCGAGATTTGATGAGGAAAACAACATTGTCTGGGCGAAGATGCTGGAGAAAGCAGGCTGTCACGTGATCTATGGACTGGTCGGTCTGAAGACACACAGCAAGATCACGCTGGTCGTCCGCAGAGAAGAGGACGGCATTCGCAGATATGTACATCTCGGAACAGGAAACTATAACGATTCTACGGCAAAGCTTTATACGGACTGCGGCCTGCTGACCTGCTCAGAGGCCATCGGTGAGGATGCAACAGCGGTATTCAATATGCTTTCCGGCTATTCTGAGCCGAAGAAATGGAATAAACTGTCACTCGCACCGCTGTGGCTGAGAGACCGGTTCCTCCGTCTGATCGAGCGTGAGACAGAGCATGCGAGAAAGGGCGGGGAAGGACATATCATTGCCAAGATGAATTCTCTTTGCGATAAGGAAATTATTGCAAAGCTTTACGAGGCATCTCAGGCAGGAGTTAAGATCGAGCTGATCGTTCGAGGTATCTGCTGTCTGAAAACGGGCATCCCGGGCATCAGTGAGAGTATCAGCGTCCGTTCCATTGTAGGCAACTTCCTGGAGCATGCGAGGATCTTTTATTTTCACAATGGCGGAAAGCCGGAGTACTACATGGGAAGTGCGGACTGGATGCCGAGAAATCTGGATAAGCGAGTAGAGATCCTGTTTCCGGTTGAAAAGGAAGAACTTCAGAAGGAGCTCTGGCATATCCTGAAGATCCAGTTGGACGATAATGTCAAGGCACATGTGCTTCAGCCGGACGGAAGTTACGAAAAAATCGATAAGAGAGGAAAGACACTGCTCTGCGCACAGGACTATTTCTGTGAGGAGGCGAGAGAGCGGACACAGAAACCTCTGGAGTCAGGAAATCACCGGGTATTCATCCCGGAATATCATGTAGAAGATGAAAACTGATTAGACAGGAAAAGACTGCCCTGCGGTATCTGTTGCGAAAAGAACAGATACCGCAGGGCAGTCTTCTGTAATAGAATGATTCTTTGACACTATTTTTTGCGAAGTGTTTTGAGGATCGCGAGCAGCTGCGGAAGCAGGAACTTTGCAGCAATCAGAACACCTGTGATCAGTACAGCGTAGCGGAAATAGAACGGTACACTGTAGAGCAGCATGCTGAGACAGCAGAGTACGAAGTAGGAGAGTGAGATCAGCGCTGTCTTTTTTACCGGTACCAGAAGTGTACCTGTGATTCTGTACTCGCACCAGCTCTGCAGCAGGAGCAGGATAAAGTAGGAGGCTGCCGTCGTATATGCCGCAGCGATGTATCCAAAACGAAGAATAAAGAAGTAATTCAGGATCATATTTATGATCATGGTGATCACGGTAGTCGCGGCGACATAGCCTGTTTTCTTGTAATAGTTTTCTACTGCAGAATAAATATAGCTGAAAAAGCGGAAAAGTGTGCCGACGATCATCGGAGCACTCAGATAGATCGCTGCACGGTATTCCTTTGGACCGAGGATCGCAACAACTTCCGGTGCAAGCAGCACAAGAAACCAGGAGATCAGTCCGAAGCCGTGCATGATAAAGGTCCAGGGCTTCTCTACATCCTGCTCCTCACCTCTGGAGATCTTCTCGAACAGCCAGGGCAGCCATGCATTCCAGACAGAATCCTCCAGGATCCAGATGATAAAGGAAACGGTGGTCGCGAGCGAGATGATGGATGCAGCAGTTTTGCTGACCATATACCTTACCATGATCTTATCTGCCTGATTCATGATCTGGATGGAGATAGCCTCCGGAATCAGTGGGATGCTGTAGAGCAGGCCGTATTTCCAGTATTTCAGATTGACCAGATGTTTGCCCTGCAGCCAAAGAATAATGGCAATGGCTGCACCGCCGATGATGTGCGGGGTATAAAATCCGATGACGCGCAGATTGACCAGCTGATCAAGGTCTCCGTTTCTGCGTCCGAGCCAGATCAGAAGAATCGAGAGAAAAGTGGCAGGGATCACAGTGAGGGCAGTGACCAGCGTACTTACTTTATAACGCATCATCTGCTTTTCGCGTCTCTGCAGAAAGAGAATGCTGGTGTAGGCAAAAATGTAGAGAAATGCCATGTAAAACATCAGATCATTCAGCTCCAGAGCGGACTGCACCTGTCTTTTAAAAATCAGACAGAGCAGAAACACGGTGCCGATGGAGAGGTAAGAGAGTGTCTGCGATGCGCTGACATATTCGTTGTAATGTTCTCCGGTATCATATTTTGCCCGATCGACACTTTTCCAGAGACAGAGGGAGAGGGTCGGTACGGCGATCAGAAGCCAGGATTCAAAAAGACGGATATCCGCATACTGTTCCTGGGAAAGCAGTCTGGTATAGACCGGCGTTGTTAAAAATGTGATTCCTCGCACAAGCAGCTGGGCAAAGATATAGAAGATGCCGGCTTTTACAGCAAGGCGGTTCAGAGAAGATTTTTCCTGAAGATTCTCTGTAGATTCCTGTTTCATAAAATTCTCCTTATACAATAATGAATGGATTCATTTAATTTATCACGGAAAACGATGCCAGACAAGTGCAGACACAGTAAAAGAAAATTAGTTAATAAAAATGAAATAAAATTGTTGCAATTTTGTTTCACTGTGATAAAATAGTTGAGAAAGACAAGAGGTTGATCATAGAAAGTGAGGCATGATATGAATCATACATACAAGTCAATGCTCAAAGGTGCGGCAATCACTGCGGTGCTCTGCGTGATGCTGATCTGCAGTACAGTATCGGTTTCCGCTGCATCATTAAGACAAGTGAAAAAGCTGACAGCGGTTGCTTACGGTTCGAATTCACACAGAGTTACGTGGGCGAGAGTGCCGAATGCGACCGGATATCAGATCTATATAAAAGACTATTCTTCCACAGACAGACGATACAAAAAGGCAAAGACACTGAAAGGTGCAAATAAAACCGCAGTTATCGTAAAGAACAGAAAGCCGGGAAAGGCATATGCCTATATCGTGCGAGCCTACAGAAAAACGGGAGCCGGAGTAGTGTACGGAAAACTTTCCTCCCCGGCTTACGGATTTATCAAAAAGACAGCGGCAAACACAAATAATACAAATTCCGGAAAAACAAATAATTCCGGCAGCACAACGACAAATAAGAAGCCTGCTGCAGGAATCCTGGTGAATCCGACAGAGAAACAGAAATATGCAAAGGTCTTCGGTGACTCCTCCCTGTCCATGCGTTATCCGGGTGGTTATTACAAAAGCTCATCACAGGCTGCAGCGAATATGACAAGCGTCACAGTACGTACCTGGGATTTTGAGAGCGGCAAGAGCGGAAAGAAGATCACCAGAACCTGGACGATTCAGGTTCACAAGAATCTTGCAGAGACCGTAAAACAGATCTTTGAGGAGATCTACAACGGAACTGAGAAATTCCCGATCCATGAGCTTGGCGGATATGCATGGAGAGGCGGACATTCCGAACATAATACAGGAACTGCGATCGATATCAACTGGACGGAGAATTACATGGTGAATGTAAAAACCGGTGTGATCACGGCGGGCAGTTTCTGGAGACCGGGAAAAGATCCGTATTCCATCGCTCTGAACGGTGAAGTGGCAAGAATCTTTAAAAAATACGGATTCGCACAGGGAGACTGGGGCAACAGCAAGGATTACATGCATTTTTCCTATTTCGAGACCTGATATTTATAAGGATTCACCGGCCGTCTGGCCGGTGAATCTTTATGCGGAAGTCGGGAAGCGAAGAGATTAAGAAAAAATTTCGAAATCTATACATTTATACAAAAAAATACTTGAAAATTCATTAATTTTATACTACTATAAGTATGAGTTATATTATACTGGTCTAAGGATGACCTGAGAAAAGCAGAGGAGAAGGATGCATGGAGTTTTCACATATATCGGTATTGCTTGATGAGACAGTTTCGTCTCTGAATGTCAGACCGGACGGGATCTATGTGGACGGTACCCTCGGCGGAGGCGGTCATTCCCTTGAGATCTGTAAAAGATTATCAGAACACGGCAGACTGATCGGGATCGATCAGGATGAGGCAGCGATTGCAGCTGCGACAGAGCGCCTTTCTGATTACCGCGATCGAGTGACGATCATCCGCAGTAATTACTGTGATATGAAACAGCGCCTGCAGGAGATCGGTATTGACCACGTGGACGGTATAGTTCTGGATCTTGGCGTGTCTTCTTATCAGCTGGATACAGCTGAGAGGGGATTTTCCTATCGAGAGGATGCACCCCTGGATATGCGCATGGATCAAAGACAGCCGAAGACAGCGAAGGATATTGTGAATGGGTACAGTGAAGCAGAACTTTTTCACATGATCCGTGATTACGGCGAAGACAGATTTGCAAAAAATATTGCAAAGCACATTGTGGCAGCCAGACAGAAGAAACCGATCGAGACGACGCTGGAGCTTGGTGAGATCATCAAGGCAGCGATTCCGATGAAAGTACGCATGACAGGCGGACATCCGGCGAAGCGCACATTTCAGGCGATCCGTATCGAGCTGAACAATGAGCTGGGAGTGTTGACGGATTCACTGGACACCATGATCGATCTTTTAAATGAAGACGGCAGACTGTCGATCATCACCTTCCATTCTCTGGAAGACAGGATCGTAAAGAGCAGTTTCCGCAGGAACGAAGATCCATGTATCTGTCCGAAAGAGTTTCCGGTCTGTGTCTGTGGACGAAAGTCCAAAGGCAGGGTGATCACGCGAAAACCGATCCTTCCGTCGGAGGAAGAGCTCGAAGTGAATTCCAGATCCAAGAGTGCAAAGCTTCGAGTGTTTGAACGTCATCTGGCAGAGTGATAACGACAGATTGACTATAATATGATTAAGAAATGATAGTAAAGGAGGAAAAGCGATGGCTGTGCAGCAGAGTTACAGACAAATTGAAAATAGAAATACGCGCAGCTACGCGAATTCCTATATAGATGGAAGCGTAGTACGTCAGGTGGAGGCAGTACCGGGCGGCAAAAGGGAATCAAGACCCAGAGAGGATGCGCGCAGAAATATCCGAAGAAACAGAGAAAGGTCTATGGCGGTCACTTTCCCGTATGTAGTATTTCTGACGATCGTTTCTGTTTTGAGCGTGGCTGTCTGTGTGAATTACCTGAAACTGCAGGCGGGCGGTACCGCTTATCGCAGCAACATTGCTGCGTTGCAGAGCCAGCTGAACGACCTGAAGGTTTCCAATGACAGCGAGTATGATAATGCAGTTTCCTCAGTTGATATGGAGCAGGTAAAGTATATCGCGATCAATCAGCTTGGGATGAATTATGCTGAGGAAGGCCAGATCATAACCTACAGCAGCAAGGATGGAGATTATATTCGTCAGTACGCTCAGATTCCGGAGGAATAGCAGCGAGTGATGCAGATGTCGCGGAGATAAGAACCGGAGCATACAAGATATGAGAAAAAGAGAACAGAAGTTTAGAAAATCAATGCAAATAAAGCTTTTGCTTTTATTTGCATTTGTTTTATTATTACTGATTTTGTTGATCATACGTATCGCATGGATCAATATTAAAAGCGGAGATGCCTATGCAAAGCAGGTGCTCTCGCAGCAGACCTATGACAGCCGTGCAGTGCCGTATCGCAGAGGAGAGATCCAGGATCGCAACGGAAATCTGCTGGCAAAGAGTGAGAAGGTCTACAATGTAGTTCTGGACTGCAAGGCAGTCAACAGTAATGATGACTATGTAGAGCCGACGATCCAGGTGGTTTCGGACCAGCTTGGTCTGGACACTGCCGAGATCCGGGAGATCGTCTCCTCTGAACAGACAAGGGACAGCCGCTATCAGGTCGTGAAAAAAGGGCTTTCACTGGAGGAGGTTCAGAAATTTGAGGACTACACGGATACCGGGGAAGACAGGAAGGATCTGAGCGATTCACAGCGTGAATGGCTGCAGAATGTACAGGGCGTATGGTTTGAGGAGGATTATATTCGAAATTATCCGCTTGGATCACTTGCTTGTACGGTGATCGGCTTTTCCAACCGTCTGAATGACGGTATTTCCGGCCTGGAGGCATATTATTCCGATACCCTGAACGGAGTAAACGGCAGACAGTACGGTTATCTGAACGAGAAGCTGGAGCTGCAGGAGAATATCATCGAACCTGAGAATGGCAGCAGCATTGTCACAACGATCGATGTCAATGTTCAGCAGGTCGTAGAAAAATATATTGCCGAACTGGAACAGCAGAATAAAAACGGTCCGCAGCCGACCACCAAAGGTCGTGCCAGTGCCAATACAGCCATCGTTGTGGCAAATCCGAATAACGGTGAGATTCTTGCGATGGCAACGGATCGAGTGTTTGATCTGAATGATCCGCAGAACCTGAGCGGATGGGTGACGAAAAAAGAGCAGTCATCCATGACAGAGGAGCAGAAGACCGAGGCTCTGAACAAACTGTGGTATAACTACTGCGTATCTGAAGCGTTTGAGCTTGGTTCCACCTATAAACCGATCGTTGTCTCCTCGGCGCTGGATGCCGGAAGCATTGATTCCAATTTCGCAGTCACCTGTATCGGTTACCTTCAGCCGGTAATAGAGGAGGATCCGATCAACTGTACCTCTGTTCATGGGGCGGAATCACTTGGAGATATCCTGAAAAACTCCTGTAATCCGGGAATGATGACGATCGCCATGAAGATGGGTATCGATAAATTCTGCGAGTACCAGTCGGTCTTCGGTTTTGGAAGAAAGACGGGTATCGACCTTCCGAATGAGAATTCCGGAACACTGGATGATGAAAATACGATGGGAATCATCGAGCTGTGTACCTACAGTTTCGGTCAGGGATTTACCGCGACCATGCTGCAGGAGCTTTCTGCGTTCTGTGCAGATGTAAACGGTGGTTATCTGTATCAGCCGCATGTGGTGAAGCAGATCGTAGGAGATAACGGAGAAGTGCTCAAAACGATCGAACCGCTGGTGGTCGGACAGCCGGTTTCCACAAAGACATCCGGAATGATCAGACAGTATCTGGAGACGGTAGTCTCGGACGACGGTACGGCCAAAGATGCGCAGATCGCAGGCTACCGCATCGGCGGAAAGACCGGAACGGCGGAAAAACTTCCGCGAAACAACGGTAAATATATCGTATCCTATATCTGCGCAGTTCCAATCGATGATCCGCAGGTAGTGGTATACGGCGTTATTGACGAAGCAAACGTAGATGATCAGGAGCATGCGGGAACATACATCCGAGGAGCGATCACTGGAATTTTGAAAGAGATCCTGCCGTACCTTGGAGTATATCCAAGCGGAGACATCACTGAGGTGGAGAGAGCTGATCTCGGAATGAAGGTAGAGCGTGAGACGGAAGAGACCGAGGAGATGGAAGTTCAGTATGTCTATGATGAATATGGAAATCTGATGTATGATGAGACGACCTGGCAGCCGCTGACCGAACTGGTTCCGGTAGAGAAGGAAACAGAAGAAGCGGAAGAAGCTGGAAACGTTCAGGAGGATGTCTGGACAGGCGGCGATTCGGACGGCGATGTCGGAAACGGATATGAATCCCAGGAGGAAGGCAGCGCAGAAAATGTATTTGGAGTCGGATGACCGCTTCGGCGGATATTCGAAAAGCAAAGAGGTCTCCCCTCACAGGAAAATTGGTCCTGTGAGGGGAGTTTTTTGTAAATACCGACCAGTGAAATGCGAATTTCGGGTTGCTTAATATTCAGAATCAGACTATAATAGGATAGATTATGCTGAATAAAGAATAGGAGACGATGAAGATGAGTTTTGAAGTACTGTTTTCTTTGTTTATCGCATTCGCGATCAGCGTATTGCTGGGACCATTTGTGATTCCGTTTCTGCGCAGATTAAAGGTCGGACAGACGGAAAGAGAAGAAGGCGTAAAGTCACATTTGAAAAAAGCAGGCACACCTACCATGGGTGGATTAATGATTCTGATCAGCGTACTGATCACCTCGCTGCTGTTTGTGAGGAGCACACCAAGGATCATTCCAATTCTGTTTCTCACCATCGGATTTGGTGTGATCGGATTTATTGATGACTATTTAAAAGTCGTGCTTCGCAGATCGGACGGACTTTTTCCGAAGCAGAAGCTTCTGCTTCAATTTGTGGTAACTACGATCTTTGTAGTGTATATTCTTGTTTTTGATCCAGACAGTCTTATCATACTGATCCCGTTTACCAATGGAATGTATTTTAATGTGAGATGGGTAACTGTTCCGCTTGTTTATTTTGTGGTTCTTGGTACAGTAAACGGTGTGAATTTTACCGATGGTCTGGATGGACTCGCGAGCAGTGTGACTGCGGTGGTTGCGGTATTCTTTACCGTGCTGTCTATCGCAACAAATGCAGGTATTGAGACGATCACGGCTGCAGTTGCCGGAGCACTGATGGGATTTCTGATGTTTAATTCTCATCCGGCAAAGGTATTTATGGGTGATACAGGTTCCCTTGCACTGGGCGGATTTGTTGCGGGAGCTGCCTATGTGCTTCAGATTCCGATTCTGATCCCGATTTTCGGACTGATCTATCTGGTGGAAGTGATCTCAGTGATGATTCAGGTGACCTATTTTAAAAAGACCGGCGGCAAACGCTTCTTTAAAATGGCTCCGATTCATCATCATTTCGAACTTTCCGGATGGTCAGAGACTCAGATCGTGACACTGTTTACCGTAGTTACGGCTTTACTCTGCGCAATTGCACTGTTCAGCCTCAGTTAAAAGGAGATTACAATGGAAAACGAGAATAAGCGCCGCGTGCTGGTTTTCGGAAGCGGAATCAGCGGTATCGCAGCAGCGGATCTTCTGTGGGAGGCCGGAGATCTTCCGATACTCTATGACGGAAATGAGAAGCTGGTAAAAGAAGAGATTCGTGCGAAACTTGCGGATAATACACAGGCAGAGATCGTGCTTGGAGAGCTTCCGGAAGAATTGATTTCGACACTTTCGGCAGTAGTGCTGAGCCCGGGAGTTCCGACAGACCTTCCGATCGTAAACAGACTCAGAGAGGCCGGCCTTCCGATCCTCGGAGAGATCGAGCTTGCATTTCAGCAGGCAAAGGGAGATGTTCTGGCAATTACCGGTACGAACGGAAAAACCACTACTACAAGCCTGCTCGGTGCGATCATGAAGGAAGCCTATGATTCTTCTTTTATCGTCGGAAATATCGGTATTCCGTACACCATGATCGCAAAGCAGACAGAGGAAAAATCGGTAACAGTAGCGGAGATCAGCAGTTTCCAGCTGGAGACCATTGATACGTTCCATCCGAAGGTAAGTGCGATCCTGAACATCACTCCGGATCATCTGAACCGTCATCATACGATGGAGGAATACATTCGTGTCAAAGAGCTGATCTGTGCGAATCAGACTGCAGAGGATACCTGCGTTTTAAATTACGAGGATGAGGTGCTTCGGGAGTTTGGCAAGACACTGAACTGCAGAGTGCTTTATTTCAGCAGTGTGCGCAGCCTTGAAGAAGGATTGTATCTTGAAGGAGAGACCATCGTCTATCGTGTAAACGGTCAGATCACGGAAATCTGTACAACAGACCAGCTGAATCTGCCGGGACGTCACAATCACGAAAATGTGATGGCTGCAGTCGGCATGGCGCTGGCATACGGTGTTTCACTGGAAGTGATCCGAAAAGTTCTGTTCGCATTTAAGGCAGTGGAACACAGGATCGAATTTGTAAAAACGGTAAACGGTGTAGATTATTACAACGATTCCAAGGGTACCAATCCGGACGCCGCGATCAAAGGTATTCAGGCAATGAACCGCCCGACACTTCTGATCGGAGGCGGATATGATAAAAATTCTTCCTACGAAGAATGGATCCAGGCATTTGACGGAAAAGTAAAATATCTTGTCCTGATCGGTCAGACCAGAGAGAAGATCGCTGAAACTGCAAGAGCCTGCGGCTTTGATCAGATCGTTCTCAAGGACAGTCTGGAAGATGCGGTTGCGTTCTGCGCAGAGAATTCTGTGACAGGTGACGCAGTACTGCTTTCACCTGCCTGCGCAAGCTGGGGAATGTTCCCGAACTATGAGGTGCGCGGAAGAAGATTCAAAGAACTGGTACAGGCACTCTGATTAGAGGGAAAGAGGTAAAAAATATGGAATTGCAGAGGAGAAAAGGCGGAAGTGTGGTGAAGACCGCTGCACTGGTGCTTCTTGGACTGCTTATTATCCTGGCAGCAGTCTTTTTCGGACTGTTTCACATCCGTCAGGTGGACGTGGTCGGAAATGAGTACTATTCCGCAGATGAAGTAAAAAATATGGTAATGTCAGATTCCCTGAGTGAGAATTCTATTTATCTGACATGGAAGTATGCAAATACAGATGCCGCATCACAGCTTTACTTCTTAAGTGATGTTGAGGTGTCCATGATCAATCCGTATCATGTTCAGATCCGTGTATATGAGAAACAGATCGTCGGATATCTGCTGAACAATGGTTCTCTGGTCTACTTTGACAGTGATGGCATGGTGGTAGATATTTCACAGGAGCAGCGTGAAGGTATTCCGCCGTATTCCGGCATCACGATCACCGAGCCTGCCGTGTCACAGCTGCTTCCGGTGACGGATGAAAACTTCCTGAAGGATATCGTGCTGGCAGCAGGGCTGATCTCACAGAGCGGTCTGAATCCGAAGGAAGTACACTATGATGAGAATCACAATCTGATCCTGTATTTCAAGAATAACCGAGTTCTTCTTGGCGGCAGTGCATATATGGAGGAGAAGATCTCAAATCTGAAAGCGCTGTTCTCTGAGATGGAAGAGCTTGAAGGAACACTTCATATGGAGGATTACACTCCGGAGACAAAGACGATCACCTTCAAAAAGGGTGAGAGCGGAGAAGAGAAGCTTGTCAGTGATGAGGTGCAGACGGAGACGGTTACGGAGACAGAAGGATCTTCACTGAATATGGTCGGCATTACCGACAGTACAGGAACTGCGGCAGCAGACGGAACCACAGGTACAGATGCGAATACAGCTGCGAATGGTCAGACAGATGCAAATGCTGCAGGAAACGGTACGAATGCAAACGGTACGGGCAATGTGACAGATAATGCCGCCACAGACGGACAGACTGCAAATTCTCAGTACGTACAGGGCAGCACCGGAACGGATACTTCCGGTTCTCAGTATTACACAGATCCGTCCGGAAATACGACCTACGATATGAGTCAGAAGTATCTGAATCCGGATGGAAGTGTTATCACCGACGGATATGGTTATATTGATCCATATACGGGAGCATACATCCTGAATTAAGCGCAGATTGTGAAAAAAAGCTTGATAAATGAAATAAAAAAATATATGATAGAATAAATATTGGAATTTACTGTCGAAGGACAGAATGTGAAGGAGGAAGTACCTTGTTAGAGATCATGTCAAATGAGACCGATGCTGCTGCAAAGATCATTGTCATCGGTGTCGGAGGAGCCGGCAATAATGCGGTAAATCGAATGGTAGATGTCGCAATCGCCGGAGTAGAATTCATTGGTATAAATACAGATAAACAGGCTCTGGAGCTCTGCAGAGCACCGCATACGATTCAGATTGGTGAAAAGGTGACCAAGGGACTTGGCGCCGGAGCAAAACCTGAGATCGGCCAGCAGGCAGCTGAGGAGAGCGAAGAAGAGATCCGTCAGGCTGTACAGGGTGCGGACATGGTCTTTGTTACCTGCGGAATGGGCGGCGGTACCGGAACAGGTGCTGCACCGGTAGTTGCCCGTATTGCAAAAGAGATGGGTATCCTGACCGTCGGTGTTGTGACAAAGCCGTTCCGTTTTGAGGCAAGAACCCGCATGAACAATGCACTTTCAGGCATTGAGAGACTGAAAGAAAATGTAGATACACTGATCGTTATCCCGAATGACAAGCTTCTTGAGATCGTTGACCGCAGAACCACGATGCCGGAAGCACTGAAGAAGGCTGACGAAGTTCTTCAGCAGGCAGTTCAGGGCATCACAGATCTGATCAACCTGCCGGCACTGATCAACCTCGACTTTGCTGATGTTCAGACTGTCATGACTGACAAGGGTATCGCTCATATCGGTATCGGACAGGCGAAGGGTGATGATAAGGCACTTGACGCAGTTAAGCAGGCAGTTGCAAGTCCGCTGCTTGAGACCACCATCAATGGTGCTTCCCATGTTATTATCAATATTTCCGGTGACATTTCCCTCATGGATGCAAATGATGCAGCAAGCTATGTTCAGGAACTTGCCGGAGAGAATGCAAATATCATCTTTGGTGCAATGTACGATGACACCTATGCAGACGAGGCAAGTATCACAGTCATTGCTACCGGACTTTCTGAGAACACAGAGACTCAGCCGAAACAGACCAGAGCAGCAGCTAAGCGTGTTGCACCGGATTTCGGAAGAAGCTCTGCAGCTGCAGGAGCACGCAGCACTGGTTCCGCATTCCGTGCACAGGCACCGGCATCTACTCCGCTTTCTGCACCGTCCTCTTCAGAGAGAATGAGCAAACCGGAGAGCAGAGTTCAGGAGAGAGATATTCAGATTCCGGACTTTTTAAAGAGAAGATAGTAAAACAGAAAGAGTTTCCTGTATTTGGAAACTCTTTCTTAACATGTGGAGAATTTTTATTGCAGTGCCTATAGAAAGAAAGAGCAAATTATGGGGAAAAATTTGAAAAACAGAGAGGGCAGTTATCTGCGACGTATCGTGCTGATGATGGCATGCTGTCTTTTTCTTCTGTCATTTTCGGTTTCTGCAGACAATGTCGTGATCGTAGTTGATCCGGGGCATGGCGGACGGGAAGCCGGAGCGGGCAGAACCTGGTCCTTTGGGACGTACAAGGAGGAACTGATCAACCTTTCCATCTCGCTGTATCTGAAAGAGGAGCTGGAGACATACAGCGGAGTGGAGGTCTATCTTACCAGAAAGAATAATTTTAAGACGATGGATCGAGAGACGCGTCTTAAGATCGCAAAAAGCTACGGAGCGGATGCACTGGTGAGCATCCATATCAACTCGACCGGAGCGCAGAAGGGCAATCTGACAGGATGTTATTCCTGCGTGCCTTCGCCGCAGCGTTACAGTGATATCTATGGACAGAAATCCCGTGAACTGGCGGATGCGATCCTTGCATCCATAAGCAGGAGAACCGGGATGAAGAATAACGGCTACTGGCTGGATGACGAGCTGGGAATTATTCTGTTCGGAATGAAGTATCGTATTCCGAGCATGATCATTGAGCACTGTTTTGTCAATAATCCGAGTGACTGCAAAAAATATCTCTCTACCCCGCAGCAGCTGAAACTGCTTGGTGTGGCAGATGCAGAGGGAATCGCTGCCTACTATGGTTTAAAGAAGCGTACCGCAGCGGAGATCTCGGGAGATCTCACTGGATACACCGGATGGAGAAAGACCGGTTCCAAATACTATTATTACATCGATGGTGTGAAGCAGACCGGGCTGATCAACGTGGATGGTAATAGTTATATTCTGAACAGCAAAGGGGTCAGAAAGACCGGACTGATCAAAATGGATGGTGCGCTCTATTATGCGGATAAGCGCGGAAGACTGCAGACCGGCTGGCAGAAATATAAAAAGAAGACCTACTATTTTGATGAGGAGACCAAAGCTGCACGTACCGGTATCGTAAAGATCGGAAAGAAGAAATACTGCTTCTCCAAAGAAACCTGTGAGCGCATCAGCGGATGGGTCAGAAAAGGAAAGAAGAGATACTTTTTCAGTGCTGTGGACGGAAAGATGCTGAAGAATTACTGGCTGAAGGATAAGACGACCGGAGCCTGGTATTATCTGAGTGCTTCGGGTGCAGCATACAGAAACAAAACAGTTACGATCAAGGGGACATCTTACACATTTGACAAAAATGGTGTCTGCCTGAATCGATAATGGATGATATAAGGAGGAAATAACTGGTTATGAAACCGACACTTGTGATTATGGCAGCCGGTATGGGCAGCCGCTATGGAGGATTAAAGCAGATCGACCCGGTGGACGAGCAGGGACACATTATTATGGATTTTTCCATTTTTGATGCAGTGCGTGCAGGATTTGAGCATGTAGTGTTTATCATCAAAAAGGAGAATGAGGCAGATTTTCGAACTTCCATCGGCAATCGTATGGAAAAACAGCTGAAGGTCTCCTACGCTTTTCAGGAGCTGAACAGTCTTCCGGAAGGATTTGAAGTTCCGGAGGGAAGAGTAAAACCGTTCGGTACCGGTCATGCAGTGCTTTCAGCGGCTGATCAGATCCCGGGACCGTTTGTAGTGATCAATGCAGATGATTACTATGGACCGCACGCATATCAGGTGCTCTACGATTACCTGACGACTCATGAAGATGATGAAAAATACCGCTATGCAATGGTCGGCTATGCACTGAAGAATACGCTGACAGAAAACGGTCATGTCGCAAGAGGTGTCTGCGAGACCGACGAGAACGGTATGCTCTGCAGCATTCATGAGAGAACAAGAATCGAGAAAAAGGGCGACGGTGCCGCCTATACAGAGGATGAGGGAAAGACATGGACAGATCTGGATCCGGAATGCATGGTATCCATGAATATGTGGGGCTTCAGCCACAGCCTGTTAGAGGAACTGAAAGCCGGCTTCCCGAAATTCCTGGAGGAGAATCTTACAGTGAATCCGCTGAAGTGCGAGTATTTCCTTCCTTTTGCAGTAGATGACCTTGTTCAGGAAGGAAAGGCATCTGTGGCACTGCTTCCGACTCAGGACCGCTGGTTTGGCGTTACCTATAAAGAGGACAAACCGATGGTTGAGGAGGCGATCAGACGCCTGAAAAAAGAAGGTCTGTATCCGGAGCAGCTCTGGAGATCATAATAATAATCAGACAGAATGTCTTGATTTATAAAAAATGCTTTCATACGATCAGGAGGAAAAATCATGGCAATTTTAGTTACTGGAGGAGCCGGTTACATTGGAAGTCATACCTGCGTGGAGCTTCTGGAAGCTGGGTATGAAGTGGTAGTTGTCGACAATCTTTACAATTCCAGTGAGAAGGCGATCGAGCGAGTTGAGAAGATCACAGGAAAAAAGGTGAAATTTTATCAGGCAGATCTGCTGGATAAAGAGGCACTGAATGCCATCTTTGATGCTGAGCAGATCGATTCTGTCATTCATTTTGCAGGACTCAAGGCGGTTGGCGAGTCCGTTCAGAAGCCGCTGGAGTACTATCATAACAACATGACAGGTACTTTCTACCTCTGTGATGTGATGCGCAATCACGGTGTTAAAAATATCATTTTCAGTTCTTCAGCAACTGTTTACGGTGATCCGGCATTCATTCCGATCACAGAAGACTGCCCGAAGGGACAGATCACAAACCCGTATGGACAGACAAAGGGTATGCTTGAGCAGGTACTGACCGATCTTCATACCGCTGATCCGGAGTGGAATGTCGTACTGCTTCGTTATTTCAATCCGATCGGAGCACATAAGAGCGGTATCATCGGCGAGGATCCGAAGGGTATTCCGAATAACCTTGTTCCGTACATCGCACAGGTAGCTGTCGGAAAACTGGAGTCTCTCGGTGTGTTCGGAGACGATTATGACACACCGGACGGAACCGGCGTCCGCGATTATATTCACGTAGTAGATCTTGCAAAGGGTCATGTAAAGGCGCTGAAGAAGATCGAGGAGAAGGCAGGTGTCTGCATTTACAACCTCGGTACCGGCAAGGGCTACAGTGTACTTGATGTACTGCATGCTTTTGAGAAAGCCTGCGGCAAGGAGCTTCCGTACACCATCCGTCCGCGCAGAGCGGGTGATATTGCGATGTGCTATGCAGATCCGACCAAGGCTAAGAACGAGCTCGGCTGGGTTGCGGAAAAGGGCATTGAGGAGATGTGCGAGGACAGCTGGAGATGGCAGAGCGGCAATCCGAACGGATATGCTGACTGACCATAACTGACAGGAGCATACATGTTTGATATTCAGGAAGAACTTAAAAAACTCCCGGCTAAGCCGGGAGTTTATATTATGCACGATGAGAAAGATGCGATCATCTACGTCGGCAAGGCGGTCAGTCTGAAAAACCGTGTCAGACAGTATTTTCAGACCAGCAGAAATAAGGGACCGAAGATCGAGCGGATGGTAACAAAGATCCGCAGATTTGAATACATCGTCACGGATTCTGAGCTGGAGGCACTGGTGCTGGAGTGCAATCTGATCAAGGAACATCGCCCGAAGTACAATACGATGCTGAAGGATGACAAGACCTATCCGTTTATTAAGGTCACTGTGCAGGAAGAGTATCCGAGAGTGCTGTTTTCCAGAACCATGAAAAAGGATAAGGCAAAGTATTTTGGACCATATACCAGTGCGGGGGCTGTAAAGGATACGATCGAACTACTGGTGAAGCTGTTCAAACTGCGTACCTGTAACCGTGTACTCCCGAGGGATACCGGCAAGGAACGTCCCTGTCTGAATTACCATATTAAGCAGTGCAAGGCACCATGTCAGGGATATGTCGATCAGGAGAGCTATCGTGAGCAGATCAATGCAGCGATTGAGTTTTTGAACGGAAACTATAAACCGGTGCAGAACCGGCTGAAGGCTCAGATGGAGGAAGCTTCTGAGGCACTGGACTTTGAGCGGGCGATCGAATACCGTGAGCTGCTGCGAAGTGTCGCACAGGTGGCGCAGAAGCAGAAGATCACCTCTGACGACGGAGGAGACAAAGATATTCTGGCAGTTGCAATGGATGATAGGGATGCAGTGGTTCAGGTCTTTTTTGTCCGTGGTGGAAAGCTGATCGGAAGAGATCATTTCCGGCTGGATATTACCGAAGGGGCAGACAGCGAGAGCACTGTACTGAACAGTTTTCTGAAACAGTTTTATTCAGGCACGCCCTTTATTCCGAGAGAGATCATGCTGCAGGAGGAGATCCAGGACAGAAAGCTGATCGAGGAGTGGCTCTCCGGGCGCAGGGGAGGAAAAGTGTACCTCAAGGTTCCGCAGAGGGGCAGCAAGGAGAAGCTTGTGGAGCTGGCACAGAAGAATGCCGAGATGGTGCTGGCACAGGATCGTGAGAAGATCAGGCGCGAGGAAGGAAGGACCATCGGTGCGGTAAAAGAAATCGCGAAGCTGCTCGGCTTGAAGGAGATCGTGCGAATGGAGGCCTTCGATATTTCCAATATCAGTGGATTTGCATCGGTTGGATCTATGGTCGTCTATGAAAAAGGAAAGCCAAAGCGCAGTGACTATCGAAAATTCCGGATCAAGACCGTCATCGGACCGAACGATTACGCGAGTATGGAAGAAGTCCTGACAAGAAGATTTGAGCACGGACAGAGGGAGCAGGAAGAAAACAAAGAGGAACTTGGACGATTCTCACGTTTTCCGGATCTGATCCTGATGGACGGAGGAAAGGGCCAGGTCAGCTCAGCACTGCATGTACTTGAAAAACTGCAGCTGAATATCCCGGTCTGCGGTATGGTCAAGGATGACAACCATCGCACAAGAGGACTGTATTTCAATAACGAGGAGATTCCGATCGAGCGCAGTTCAGAAGGCTTTATGCTGATCACGAGAATACAGGATGAGGCGCATCGATTTGCGATAGAATATCACAGATCGCTTCGCAGCAAGGAGCAGGTACATTCTGTGCTGGATGATATTCCGGGCATCGGACAGACACGCAGAAAGGCGCTGATGAGAAGATTTCGGTCAGTGGAGGCGGTTCGAGATGCCAGTTTAGAGGAGCTTGCATCCACAGAATCCATGAATCAGGCATCTGCGGAGGCAGTATATTCGTTCTTTCATAAAGAAAATGCCGTTTCAGAGCCCAAACTTTAAGTTTTCATAAAAAAACGGCATAAAAAACAGAAAAAATGAACAATAAATTGCGAAAAAAAGGTTTTTATGTTACGAAAGTGGTTTTCGATTGCTATTCATTCAGACTGGTGATATAATGAGTACACCTACAGGGTCACAGCTGGTGCAATGTCCGAGTCATAAGGCTCAGACAGCGGTGCAGTGTGATTCTACTGTTTGTAACAAAGAAGAAAGGACTGGAGTAACAGTATATGGCAAATGGGGTATTATTAAGCAAGGTAGTGGATAAGATGCATCTGAAGAATATGACGCCCAATGTCGATTTTTCAGAGATCAGGGTGACGATTCCTGATATTAACCGTCCGGCTTTGCAGCTGACAGGATATTTTGAGCATTTTGCAAATGAAAGAGTTCAGATCGTCGGTTATGTAGAGTATACCTATCTTCAGAGCAGAACTCTGGAAGAAAAGCTCCCGATCTACGAGCGTTTTCTGTCCAGCAAGGTTCCGTGTGTGATCTATACTTCAAAGACAGTTCCGGATCAGGAACTGCTGGAAATTGCTGAAAAATACGGCGTTCCGGTATTTACCACAGAGAAAGCTACTTCTGCATTTATGGCTGAGATCATCCGTTGGCTGAATGTTGAACTGGCTCCGTGTATTTCGATCCACGGTGTGCTGGTAGATGTATTTGGTGAGGGTGTCCTGATCATGGGCGAGAGCGGCATCGGTAAGAGCGAGGCTGCATTGGAGCTGATCAAGAGAGGTCATCGTCTTGTTTCAGACGATGTTGTTGAGATTCGAAAAGTCAGTGACGCTGCCCTGGTGGGAAGTGCTCCGGATATCACAAGACATTTTATTGAGCTTCGCGGTATCGGTATCATTGATGTAAAAACTCTGTTTGGTGTTGAGAGCGTAAAGAACACCCAGGGCATTGACATGGTCATCAAGCTGGAAGAGTGGGATCGTGAGAAGGAGTACGACCGACTCGGTCTGGAAGAAGAGTACACAGAGTTCCTCGGAAACCGTGTAGTCTGCCATGCACTTCCGATTCGTCCGGGACGAAATCTGGCGGTCATCGTAGAGACCGCAGCGGTAAACCACAGACAGAAGAAGATGGGTTACAATGCCGCTCAGGAGCTCTATAACAGAGTACAGCAGAGCCTTGCAAGAAAAAGAGAGGCATAGAGAAAGGAAGTCTGTGTGAGATGAAAAAGTATTGTTTTGGCATTGACGTGGGCGGAACTACCGTCAAATGCGGATTATTTGATGTAAACGGAGAAGTACTTGACAAGTGGGAGATCGTGACCAGATCTGAGAATAACGGAGTACAGATCCTTCCGGACATCGCAGAGACGATCGCTGCAAAAATCAGCGAGCGCGGTCTCAACAAAGAGGAGATCGCAGGCATCGGTATCGGCGTTCCGGGACCGGTCACTGAGGAGGGAGATGTGCAGAAGGCAGTCAACCTGCATTGGGACACGATCATTCCTCTGAAAAAACAGATGGAAGAACTGACCGGACTTCCGGTCATGGGAGGAAATGATGCCAATGTCGCAGCACTCGGTGAAATGTGGCGCGGCGGCGGAAGAGGATCAAAGAATGTTGTCATGGTAACGCTCGGCACCGGAGTCGGCGGCGGAATTATCCAGGACGGCAAGATCGTTAACGGCGCAAACGGTGCAGGAGGCGAGATCGGACATATTCATGTGACCGACAGTCTGACAAAGCCGTGCAACTGCGGAAATACCGGTTGTCTGGAACAGCTTGCATCCGCAACCGGAATCACCTTCCTTGCCAACAGAAAGCTGGCTGAGGATCAGAGAGACAGCCTGCTCCGCAATGGCGAGGTATCTGCAAAGACTGTGTTCGACGCAGTCAAAGAGGGAGACGCACTGGCACTTGAGGTTGCTGAGGAGTTCGGAAGATATCTTGGCGTTGCACTTGCCACAGTTGCATGTGTGACAAATCCGGAAGTGATCGTTATCGGCGGTGGTGTTTCCAAAGCCGGCCCGATCCTTCTTACCTTCATTGAAAAGTATTACCAGAAATATACGTTCCATGCCTGCAGAGGAGCAAGATTTGCACTGGCAGAGCTGGGAAATGATGCCGGAATCTACGGTGCAGCGAAAATGCTGCTTCCGTAACTGAAAAACAATATTATCATAAAAAATGGCGGGGCCATCACCAGAGTGTGATGGTCCCGTCTTCATTTTGTGCCTGAGGTTCTACATAAGTATTATCCTGATAGTAATTCTGCTGGGAATCATCCCAGTTATAATACTGTTCGTTAAACTGATAATCGCCGTTGTCGGCCGGCGGTGCTTCCGGATGATCTTCGTTGGAGTTATTTGCGGAAGGATCTGATAAGGAAGGATCCACAACATTTTGATCCTCCTCCTGACCCGGGAGGATCAGAACACCGTCATCATTCAGAACAGCAGGTGTTTCGCTCTCGGTTTCAGATTCTGTTTCTTTTTCCGTCGGTTTCTGTGCATGTCCCGAACAGGTGGCAGTCGGAGCTGCATAGTTGGAATCATCCGTAGTATCGGTACTTCCTTCCGGACGTCTGATACAGATTTTCTGAACGGATGGACAGGAGGCTGTAGCGAGCAGCTGTGTCTGTGTGCAGATGGAAACCAGCTGATGTACATTGCAGCTCTCTGTCGGCTGAGTACCCTCTCTGTAATATTCTGTGATGATCTGTGAGCCGCGCGGATCTGCATCGCAGAGACCGGAAACGGCCAGTTTTCCAGATTTTTTACAGATCACAGCAGTAGTGATTCCTTCTGGCTGCGTAAAGGAGACTGCGGGCAGATCTGAGTGAACTCTTGTCATGATCGAATTCCAGAGTGTCTTTGCATAGGTGGAATAGGATCGATCTGAGTCCGGAAGAGGCTCGTTGCTGTCATAGCCGCCCCAGATACCGCAGGTATAGTAAGGAGTATAACCTTCAAACCAGATATCCTTGGAATTATCGGTCGTACCGGTCTTTCCGGAGACCGGAAGATCGCCAAGATCGATATAGCCATTTGCAGTACCGTTCGGATCTCTGACAACATCCTCCATGGCTTTAGTGATCAGAAATGCAGTCTGCGGACTGAATACCTCACGGGAAACAACCGTATTTTCGAGAAGGATATTGCCCTGACTGTCCTCGACGCGGGAGTAGAACTTCGGTGTAATGTAGGTTCCGCTGTTTGCGAGAGCAGCATAGGCAGCAGTCAGTTCGAGATTTACGACACCGTCTGTGACACCTCCAAGCGCAAGCGGCTGGTAGGCATCGGTTATGATATTTCCGTTTGCATCAAGGTCACTGTTATACAGTGTGGAGATGCCGAGCTGTTCCAGATAATTCAGACCTACCTGCGGTGTGATCTCTGTCAGTACTTTTACGGCAACCACATTGATGGATTTGATAATGGCACTGTGAATGGTTTCCAGTCCGCTGTAACCATAGTCACTGTCCCAGTTTCTCAGTTCTGTTCCGGAATTATAGGTATACGGCGCATTGTCGTAAACAGTGCCGAGCGTCTTGCCGCCCATCTCAAGTGCGGGGGCATAGGCTGCGATCGGCTTGAAGGTCGATCCGGGCTGACGTCTGGATGCGGTGGCACGGTTTAGTGTCAGGCTTGCTTCCTTGGTTCCGCGTCCGCCGACGATCGCTTTGACATATCCGGTGGACTGTTCAATGATGACACAGGATGCCTGCGGCTGCGGTATCACAGAGATGCGCTCGCCGAGCACGGTATCTCCGTCGTGGACGACAGAGGCTTTGAAATCGGCTGCGTAAGAATTCAGCGTATCCTCATCATAGAACATCATATGAAAAGAGGGATCATTTGTTTCGAAATATTCCTGCACATCAACGCTTCCGTAGTTGATGGTTTCGCCTGCTGCAGTCTGGACCGTAAGAGCATAATCGAGTCCAAGCAGTGTCTCTGACGGATAATTGTCTGGATTTGCAAATTCTTCATCACAGATCTGCTGAATATATGGATCCTGCACGCTGTAGATGCGGAGACCGCCGGAATACAGTGCGTGATAAGCCTGTGTGCTGGTATAGCCGTAGGTTTTGATCAGATCCTCCATGATCTGTTCGATCATCGCATCCGTATAATAGGAATAGACGGTGGTCTCTCCGGTCTGCGTATCGGTCTGGGCGATGCGTGTATAGACATCATCTGCAAGTGCTTCATCGTAGGATGCCTTTGAGATATATCCCTGCTCCAGCATTTTATCGAGGACTCTCTGTCGCCTCAAAGCATTTGCCTCGGGATGGGTGATCGGATTGTAGCCGGTAGGATTCTGGGTGATCCCTGCGATCACGGTGCATTCTGAAAGTGTCAGATCGGAAACATTTTTGTTAAAGTAGCGCTGTGCCGCGGCCTGAACCCCATAGGTTCCGGCTCCAAGGTTGATCATATTCATGTAATCCTCAAGGATCTTTGCTTTGACATCTTCCTTGGAGGCATTTTTTTCAAGTTCCTGCTCAAGCTCAATTGCCAGATACTGCTCCTGAAATTTACGTTTCAGACTCTCTGTAAGAGAGGATTCGCTTACCCAGTCAGTAAACACACTGTTTTTCAGAAGCTGCTGAGTGATCGTACTGGCTCCTTCGGAAAAGCTTCCGCCTCGCACTCCGACAGCAAAGGCTCTTATAATGCCTCGGACATCGATGCCGTTGTGCTGATAAAAACGCTCGTCCTCGATGGCAACGATCGCGTGCTGCATATCCAGAGGGATCTGAGAGATCGAGATGGGTGTACGGTTGGAAGTCGGAGCTGTCAGTTTCTGGATCTGATTGCCGCCAGTATCATAGATATAAGTTGCCGCCTCTGTCGGTGCAGTGCTGAGCGAGGAGATGTCGGGGGCACTTTTGATCAGACCTTCTATGATCCCGTAGCCGGTCGATGCGGTACCGACGATGACGGTGAAGATCCCAACGACGAGAAGCCGCATCAGTGTCATACCCGCCTTATGTTCAATTTTTACTGCAGTGGTATTCTTCAGTTTCTTTTCGATATCCTTCCTGCCGTATTTCATGTTTTGTTCCTTTCAGTCATTCAAAATAATGAAAAACATATGATATGATGTATAAGAGTATAGCAGAAATCAGGTATAAAAGAAAGTGAGAAGTCAGAGGGGGAGTATAAGGATGCAGAGAAACAGATTTGAGACAAAGCTTGAGCGGGTGAGTTATATGGAGGCGCTGTATGAGCGTATCAGGGAGAGGTTGAATAAAGAAAATCCGGTGTCAGAAGATCTGGCTCAGGAACTGCGAGCGCAGATAAAGGAACTGCAGGATTATTATGAAGGTGCAGAATGGCTGGAAGACTTTGATGCAGAACAGAGGGGCGAGTTTCCGAGAAATATGAAGCGGGGGATCCTTGCGGAAGATACGCTGTATGATCTGATCTGCGAGATGGAAGATCGTCTGATGAAACATGATTGATCATGTTAACGTTGACAAATATTAGTTAGTTCCATATAATTAAAGTGACGATAACGTCAGTAATGGTGCGGAGCATAGAATGAAAAAATTTGAAAGACTGCCTGCAGAGAGCAGAAAACAGGAAATAAAGACAGCAGCGATTCGGATATTTCTGGAAAAAGGGTTTAAGGCCACTACGATGGAAAATATCATTTCGGAGGTGACACTGTCCAAAGGCGGTGTTTATCGTCTGTATTCGTCTACTCAGGCGATCCTGTCAGACATTATTCTCGATGGAGCTCGGGCAAGAAATGATTTTTACAGGCAGAGGGCTCTTGAAAAAACTGCTTATGGCGAACAGATAGATATTCCGATGATAGCAGAGATCTTGTGTGACGGAATGCTCTTCTATCCGGAAATTGCAGAAATATACACGGAGTTTCTGATTGAAAAGAGACGGAATCCGGAACTGGAATTGCTGTATCAGAAAATCTGCAGGGAAACTACGGAGCAGACTTTGAAAATGATAGAGCAGATGGGATTGCAGAAAGAACTGTCTCTGAATGAGAAAAAAATGGAACGTCTGACCGATCTGATGAACACGGCGATCCTTGGCATTGTAATCTTGAAACAGCGCGATCATTATGAAAAGGTGAAACAGCAGCTCTTAACAGCATTACTGTCAGTTCTTTCTGAAGGAGATGAAACATGACTAAAAAAATCAGAATTGAAAAGAATTCCGTACAGGAGACATTGCTTGTACCTTTGTATGGTCGGAAGATGTGTGCCGAAAAATTTCCGGAACTCTACAGAGATGAATCTGCCAGACAGTTGTGTGAAGCAATAGACTATGATTTCTCGGAACTGGAGGCGAAGAAAGACAGTTTCTTCTATGAGTTTGGGGCATTGGAAGCTGCGATGCGTCAGCTGGATATTATGTGGGAAATCAGAGATTATCTGAAGCTGTATCCGAATGCGCTGATTGTGAATCTCGGATGCGGACTGGATCAGACAGGAAGAGCCTGTGACAACGGCAGCTGCAGGATCTGTAATCTGGATTTTCCGGAGATCATAGATGCCAGAAATCAGATGATCTCAACCGGAGAACGGGAGAGAAATATTGGGACGGACCTGAAAGACCATGCATGGATGGATCAGCTGGATGGTTCCGATGGAGTGATCTTTTTTGCTGCGGGAGTGTTTCACTATTTTCGAAAAGCAGAAGTCGCAAGTCTGGTCGAGGATCTTGCGCAGCGTTTCCCCGGCGGTCGCCTGATTTTTGACACCGTCGGGAAGCGGGGAATGAAGCTGATGATGTCCAAAACACTTAAGAATATGGGGATCGACCAGGTGGAGGGGCTGTTTTATACAGACGATCCAAAGAAAGAGCTGTGTTGGAAAAATACCAGGGTGACCAGCCGCGGATATATGTTAGGCTATTATGATATGAAAAGTCCCGGAATCCACGCAGGTCATCGCCTGCTGGCGCGAATTGGAGACAACTGGATGCACATGGCTGTACACAGAGCAGAATTTGACAACAGCATTCTTCCAGACCGGTGATCGTTGACGTGATCTCTTATATCATTTTTAAAAAAATCATTGTGAAACCGTGCCATTCATGAGCATAGTGCCGGATGTGATGACTGACGAAAGTTTTCTATTGCTAACATGAAAAAATTGTGCTATCTTATCAGAGTAATAAAATTGTTAAAAAGATAACATGGTTTAGAGGAGGCTTCCGAGCCGAAGTGGAAAACACGGAAAGGAACAGCTTATGAAGAAACTGGAATATCATGTAAAAAGTAAAAACGGAGTCCATGCACGTCCGGCTGCGAACCTTGCACAGGTCTGCACAGCACTGGATTCTCAGATTATTATTAAATACGGTGACAAGACCGCGAATGCAAATGACGTGCTGCAGATCCTTGGTCTGGATATCTGCGACGGCGCTGTGCTGGAGATCACTGCAAACGGCGGCGATGAGGAGGCTGCTCTTAAGAAGGTAGAAGCAGTCCTTGTTGAGAATATTCGTGAGAGTGAAGAACGTATTTCAGAGAATGCAGAGGAGAAGCCTCAGGTAAAAACTCTGAAGATCGCCTTTTTCGGAAGAAAAGATTATGACAGAATCTATTTTAAAGAGCTGTCCAAGGGTACCGGAGAGGGAACTTACAACTGTGAGATCCAGAACTTCGGAACCAGATTTACACCGGAGACAGCAGATCTGGCAAAAGGCTTTGATGCGATCTGTATCTTTGTAAATGATGAATGCCCGAGAGAGGCTGTTGAGACTCTGCATCGCCTCGGTGTACGTCTGATCCTTCTCAGATGTGCAGGCTTCAACAATGTGGATCTGCAGGCAGCAAAGGAATGCGGCATCACGGTGCTTCGTGTTCCGGCGTATTCTCCGTATGCAGTGGCTGAGCATGCCATGAGTATTCTTATGACAGCAAACAGAAGACTGCACAAGGCAGTAAACCGTGTGCGTGAAAATGATTTCGCACTCAGCGGTCTTCTCGGAGTGGATCTTCATAATAAAGTAGCAGGAATCGTTGGCACCGGTCGTATCGGTCAGTGCATGGCGAATATCTGCAAGGGTTATGGTATGACGGTCATTGGCTGGGATGCTTATCCGAACAAAAAGCTGGAGGAGGAAGGACTCCTTACCTATGTGAGCAAGGAAGAACTGTTTGAGAGAGCAGATCTGATCTCTCTGCATGCTCCGCTGATCATGGGAGAGGGCGGTACCTATCATATGATCGATGCTGAAAGTATCGGAAGAATGAAAGACGGTGTGATGTTTGTCAATACAGCCCGCGGCGGTCTGGTTGACAATGAGGCACTGATCGAAGCGCTCAGAGCAGGTAAATTCCATGCGGTGGCACTGGATGTATATGAGGGTGAGGATGCAAATGTATACACCGATCACTCCAGTGATTATCTGAGCAACGACATCACAGCAAGACTTCTGATGTTCCCGAATGTAGTGATCACCTCCCATCAGGCATTCTTTACCAGAGAGGCGCTGCAGGCGATCGCAACTGTGACACTGGAAAATGCAAGAAATTTCAACGAGGGTCTTCCTCTCGGAATTGCCGAGTGTAAATAACGGCTCAGCGGCTGTCAATAAATTTACTCTTGTATTTGCGGAAATTCAGTGCTATAATCGAATTGTTTCTATAGATTACCGAGATGTGAGTGGGCATTTGTCCACTCACATTTGTTTGTGTCGAAAAAAAGAGAGACTGTTCCGGGGCAGTAAAAATGTCTCGAAAATCAAGAGGAAAGGAAGGGTTAGATGGCAAGAAGAGATGAGTATGAGCAGAGAGCGGAAGCGATTCTGCAGCCGATCGTTGATGCACACCAGTTTGAACTGGTAGACGTTGAGTACGTAAAGGAGGCAGGTACATGGTACCTCAGAGCCTACATTGATAAACCGGGCGGAATCACGGTAGATGATTGTGAGACCGTAAGCAGACTGGCAAATGACATCTTGGACGAGCAGGATTTTATTGAAGATTCCTACATCTTTGAAGTCAGCTCACCCGGCCTTGGAAGACCTTTGAAGAAGGATAAGGATTTCAACCGCAGCATCGGAGAGGAAGTCGAGGTACGACTTTTCCGTGCGGTGAATCGCGAAAAGATGTACACGGGACTGCTGAGAAGCTATGACCGTGAGACAGTTACCATAGAACTTGAGGATGAAAGCACAATGCAGATCGAGCGTGCAAATATTGCACTGATCCGTCTGGCATTTGACTTTTAGAACAGCACGATCTGGCTGCAGGACAGCCGCCCATACAGGAAGAAGGGGGAATTTGGAAAATGAACAGCGAACTGATTGAAGCTTTGAATATTCTCGAAAAGGAAAAGAATATCAGCAAAGATACACTGATCGAAGCAATTGAGCAGTCTCTTTTACAGGCAGTAAAGAATCATTTTGGCAAAGCGGACAATGCAAGAGTCATCATCGATTCTGAGACAGGTGATTTTGCGGTTTATGCGGATAAGACTGTTGTAGAAGTGGTTGAGGATCCGGTGATTGAGATCAGCCTTGTGGATGCAAAGAAGCAGGACAGCCGTTACGATGTCGGTGATATCGTTCCGGTCGAGATCAAATCCAAAGAGTTTGGACGTATTGCAACACAGAATGCAAAGAACGTTATTCTTCAGAAAATTCGTGAGGAAGAGCGTAAGGTGCTGTATAACGAGTACTACAGTAAGGAGCGCGAGGTAGTAACCGGTATCGTTCAGAGATATGTAGGAAAGAATGTCAGCGTAAATCTCGGTAAGGTAGATGCTATCTTAAATGAGAACGAGATGGTAAAGGGCGAGACCTTCTATCCGACACAGAGAATCAAGGTTTACGTGCTTGAGGTAAAGGATACCTCCAAGGGACCGAGAGTCCTGGTTTCCCGTACTCATCCGGAGCTTGTAAAGCGCCTGTTTGAGAATGAGGTAACAGAGGTGCGCGACGGTATCGTAGAGATCAAATGTATCTCCAGAGAGGCCGGCAACCGTACAAAGATGGCTGTATGGTCCAATGATCCGGATGTAGATGCAGTCGGTGCCTGTGTCGGTGTAAACGGATCTCGTGTAAACAGCATCGTAGAAGAGCTTGGCGGCGAGAAGATCGATATCATCAACTGGGATGAGAATCCGGCACTGCTCATTGAGAACGCCCTCAGCCCGGCAAAGGTCATCTATGTTGCGGCAGATAACGATGAGAAGACTGCTCAGGTAGTCGTACCGGATTATCAGCTGTCACTTGCCATCGGTAAAGAAGGACAGAATGCGCGTCTGGCTGCGAAGCTGACTCAGTTCAAGATCGATATCAAGAGTGAGACACAGGCAATTGAGGCCGGTGACTTTGATGATTTTGACGAGGAAGAAGAGGACGAGTACTTCGACGAGGAAGAATTCCTTGAGGTTCCGGAGCAGGACGAAGAGGGATCCTCAGAAACAGAAGCAGCAGAGGAATAAGGATCGGAGAGAAAGAACATGGGTCAGACAAGAAAAGTTCCCCTGCGAAAGTGCGTGGGATGTCAGGAGATGAAAAACAAAAAAGAGTTGATCAGAATTCTGAAAACTCCTGAGGATGAGCTTGTCATAGACACGACCGGCAGAAAAAATGGAAGAGGTGCCTACCTGTGCCTTTCAAAGGAATGCTTTGACAAGGCAGTAAAAAGCCGTGGTCTGGAGCGCTCTCTTAAGATGAGCATCCCGGGCGATGTATATGATACTTTGAAGAAGGAGATAGAACAGATTGATTCAAAATAAGATACTGTCTCTCATTGGACTGGCAACGAAAGCCGGAAAGACGGTGAGCGGAGAGTTTTCTACAGAGAAGGCTGTCAAGCAGGGAACTGCCTGCCTGGTGCTGGTATCTGAGGAAGCGTCTGCGAACACTAAGAAAAAGTTTCAGGATAAGTGCAGCTACTATGAAGTGCCGATATTTATATATGGAACCAAACAGGAACTCGGTAACGCCATGGGAAAGGAATTCAGAGCTTCCATGGCAGTAACGGATCCGGGACTTTCCGATGCCATAGCGAAACTGTTGAAGAAGTCAGACGGAGGTAGTGAATATGTCGAAAATGAGAGTGTATGAGATAGCAAGAGAGTTAAACAGAGATAAAAAAGATATTATGAATTTCCTCACCGGTAAAGGTGTGGAAGTCAAGAGTCATATGACAGAGCTGAATGAGGACCAGATCGCTCTTGTCAGAAAGAATATTACTGCAGGACCGGCACCGGTAAAGGTTCAGAAGCCGGCTGAGGACAAGCAGGCTTCTGACGGAGCTGATCGTCCGAAAAAGAAAAATATTTCCAGAGTATTCCGTGGTCAGAACAGCCGCACCGGCATCCAGAAGCCGGCAGGCATGCGTTCTAATACTGAGCATCAGCCGGCAAAACCGGCGCGCAGTGCAAAACCGGCAGCAGAGCAGCAGGCAGCAAAGCCGGCACAGGCAGCTGCACCGGTAAAAACTGCAGCAGAGCAGCAGGCAGCTAAGCCGGTACAGAACAGCGCACCGGCAGTTGAGCAGACAAAGAGTGCAGCACCGGCAGAGACTGCAAAGCCGGCACAGGCAGTAGCTCCGGTAAAACCGGCAGCAGAGCAGCAGACAGCAGGACCGGCAGCAAGACCGGCTCAGAACAATAACAGACCGGCACAGAGCGGAAACAGTCAGAGAAACGGTGAGAACCGGGAGAATAACCGTCAGGGCGGATATAACCGTGACGGACAGAGAAACTACGGCGACCGCGACAACCGTCAGGGTGGATACAAGCGTGACGGACAGAGAAACTACGGTGAC
>JAUNAF010000018.1 GCA_030527715.1 Eubacteriales bacterium | reverse complement strand
CCTGCAGCAACAAGTGCCACCGATAGGCCTTTACCACTCTGTACGGCACCCAGATCTTTCTTTTTGCTTTTCGATCTTCCGGTGTATCATCCTCTTCTGACATCTGTTTTTGGACACTCACCATCTGCCCAGGCTGAAATTTGTTTCTTATCCAGTCCATCCTGTCACCGAAATATTTCGGTTCTGCTCTATTCCCGGTAGCGATGATGTTTCTATATTTCGGTTTTCTTCGCGCTGTTCCCATGGTTCTTCTTTGCATTCTCCTTTCCGGAGCCGGAAGTCCGGCTCCTTTTCTGCACGCTCACGGCTTACAATAGAATTTTGTGATATATTTTATTTCGCTTTCGCGAAGGTGCCGGTTTTACGGGTGTTCGTTTTTTTTCGATTGCGCGAGTTTTGCCGTATCTTTTTCTTTTTCCTTCTCTTTCTGATACGTTCCAGCTCTTCCTCGCTCTTTTTCTTCGCAGACAGGCTGATCATGGTGTATCTGCGGTAGTGATATCCCGTTACCGGATTGATACCCTCATAGATCGATGCTATGTAGTATCCTTTTTTCGGTTTTGTCTCTTTCTTCCAGTGCGTCAGCTTATCTACCTTTGGTTCCGGCAGGATCATGTTTCTGCTTCTGCTGTAACTACTCTCTCTGATCTTTGGTTTTCCTTGATTTCCATCTTTTTTGGGTTCCCTAGTATGCTCATCTTTCGTCAGATAGTTCGCCAGTCGTTTCATGTCGATGTCGGAATATTGCGAACTTCTGATTTCTGCTGACCATACACCGCCTTTCTTCCATGCCTTCTGGACGATGCTTGCCGTATCTCCAATCTCGTTTATCACAAGATGGATATGCCAGCCTCCTCTGGTGCCGCATTCTATGTTTCGGATCCAGAAGAGCATCTTCCCTCTTTTGGTATAGACTTTCCGGATCTTCTCCATGAAGGCTTTAAAATCCTTCTTCGCTGCTGTCATATCCTCCGGTCGTTCTTCCTTTTTGTAGGTAAATGTCATAAGACAGTCCCCCGGTTTAAAGTACTCCAGCAGAAACTGACGGCACTTTCTCGCCTTATTCCAGGCATTCTTTCGGCGCATCTGTTCCGGAGTGGGCTTCTCTTTTTTTGATCTTCCCTTCCCGGGTGCGCCATATTCATGATCGTGATACTCCTCTACATCGATGATCTCCCCACCTCTGAGATAGGTCCTCTTCCTCTTAGTCATATGCAGCTCCCTAAAGTCTAATATCAGCATCTAACTTTAATACCTTTATCAAGTGCGTACAGAGGGTGAAAACCCTCTGTTTTCTTGACATTTTTACCCTTTAGGTGCTATACTCAAAGAGGTGAATAATTTTTCTTTGGACCTCGTCCTAAAGGATCGGCGGATGTCTATACATTCGCCTTTTCTTTTTGCCTTTCTTTCCCGGCGGTCTCCGGGATCTGTGTCGTTCCGTCTTCTTCATAGACAATGCGTTTCTTGCTCCTTTCCGGTCTCCCGAATATATGTTCATATTCTGAAATCACCTTTTTGTTTTTTATGTAGAACGTCTCATACCAGCAACTGCCGTTGCTATCCCGGTACAGTTCTTTCTTGCTGTCTCCCCGATAGATGTCAGCGATCTTGGTCAGTTCGAGATGTTCCGCATGGAAGGCTTTTCTTGCTTCCATGTTTCTTGCACCCTTCAGCAGTTCTATACAGCTCTGGATGCTTTCTTCTGTTCCTTTCGGTCTTCTGACCTTAACCTTAGCCTGCTCTTTTCCCATTCAGCGACCTTCCCTGATCCGAAAGAAATTCATGAAACTCTTTCAGATCGATCTGCCAGAGCTTCTGCTTCTCCATGTCGATCTCATAGAGATCTGTTCCCGGGACTTTCGCTCCGACTGCTGATGCTCCGTATCTTCTTATGAGCCTGTTTCTCTCTTCCTCAGCGCGTCTTTGTCTCTGCTGCAGGATGATCTTTCTTCTTTTCTCTCTGCGAAGCTCCTTAAAGAGCATCATCATCTCCGCTGCCATCATCAACCCCGCATAAATCATCAGGGCGTCAACTATGACTTCCTCGATCGGCAGCGTTGTCTTCTTCCATAACACCGCTGTTCCGGCAATGATGATTGCCGATCCGCTGGCAATCGCTGCCAGCATCTTTGCATATTCTCTTTTTTTCATCTTTTCTCCTTCCTGAGAAGCCGACTGTCTATTCCTGACAAATCAAGATCGCCACGCCCTTCTCTTTTGTCCAGGCATACTTCAAAACTTCTGATTCCGGGCAGTTCCAGACGCTTTCGTCATTCCATCTGCCCTTATTTACAACGAGCATCTCCTTTACCGGAGACGGTTCCCCGTTGTAGTTGTCCGTTTTTACGATCGTGACCTCTGTTTTGTCATCGATCAGCCCGGCTTTGTGCCAGAATCGAACAAGCTCTCTAATATTCTTGACCATTAAAGTCATTTTCTTTCTCCCTCCCTTTTAGCCCAGCATCTTTCTAATATCTTCCGGCAGCTCTTCTTCACTCTGAATGCCAATATAAGCAAGTACCTTTGGAAGATAGCAGGTATAACGGTACTTCTTCCGCTTTCCGGTATTCTCCCGGGCCGGTCTTGCCTGCCCTATATCGAATTTCTTTTTCTCCGGTGCCAGATCCATCTCTTTTCGGAGCAGATAACGCACTGTGTCAGAGTGCACTCCTAATATCTTTGCGGCCTGTTCGACCGTTATTTTTGTTTTGGATACAATCATGCATCCACCTCCTTCCGGTTAAAGATAACTACTCTCCGAAAAGTTCAGCATAGTAGTCATTCTTCTGAAGCTGACTGACCGCCAGCTCCAAGTCGTCCGTGTGGGAACCGTAGAAGATTTTGAGATCATCTACGTCTTCCTTGTACTCTTCGTACAGGGAAGAAAGACCGTTTTCCGCTGCCCAACGTGCCAAATTGCTCATATTTTTCACCCTCACTTTCTTTTTGAAACAAAATATTCCAATGGTACATCGAAATATCTTGCTAATATCATTAGCTTTTCTATTTTGGGTTTACTTCTTCCACTCTTCCAATCAGAAAATGTGGATTTTACAATCCCCGTTTCCTCGGAAACTCTATAGTCTGTTACGCCCTTTTGTTTGCGCAACTTTTCGTATGCTTCGTACATTTATTCCCTCCTTCCGAATTTTTTCTTGTAATCAGTTCGGAAATCAGTTATAGTGAATTTACCAGATACACTATTTAATACTTATTGTTCTGATTTCCGAACTTCTTTTATAAATCTAGCACGGATTTTCGTCCTTGTCAATCTGTTTTGTTCGGATTTTAGAACTTCTTGTCTATGGAGGTTTTATGTACGAAATTTACCAAAAAATTAGAGATGCCAAAGGTCTTAAAGATGCAGATGTTTCTCGTGCTACTGGTATAACAAAATCCACATTTTCTGATTGGAAAAGTGGTCGTAGCAATCCAAAAAACGATAAGTTGCAAAAGATTGCTGATTATCTTGAGGTATCCATCGACTATCTTTCCACCGGAAAAGCTGATAGTTACTATTTAAATGCTGAAACAGCTAATATCGCACAGGATATCTTTGAAAATAAAGAATTGCGCGCCCTTTTCGATGCTGCTCGTACTGCAACTCCTGAAGATCTGCAAACTACGTACAGTATGCTTCTTGCTCTGAAACGGAAGGAGGAAGGTAATTGACAGTTGATTACCAGGTTAGATTTGTTCCATTTCGAAATGGTTCTGTACATGAAATGGTCGTAACTAATGCTGACGGATCATATACGATATTTATAGACCCTAATCAATCTTGCAACATGCAGCGCAGGTCATTTGCTCATGCGCTTCTACATATCAAGAACAGTGATTTTGAGAAGGATTCCGCTGATCAGATAGAGTTTCTTGCACACCAGTAAATCATTAGGAGGCAAGTTATGAGAGTATAAGAAGTGTTTGATAAAATTATAAAATAAAAAGAAATAGAGCCCATTTGAGATTAGGTCCTCAAATGAACTCTATATGGTTATAGCAGAGATAACACTCTACTAAATTATGTATACTCGGATAGTATATCACTTATTTCTGCTGATTTCCATACTTTTATCTTTTAGAATGGAGGTCATTTCATGGCAAGAAGAAAAAAATACCCTGTTCTTCCAAACGGCTATGGTACAATCCGGTATCTTGGTCAAAATCGCTCCCGGCCTTATGCTGTCCATCCTCCTGCGACGGAGTGTGACGAACTTGGTCATTATATCCGGCCGAAAGCTCTTTGCTATGTAGACGATTGGTATGTCGGTTTCGCTGTGCTTTCTGCATATCATGCCGGAACGTATCATCCTGGCGATGAGATCGCCTTTCGTCAATATCGCGAAGCTTCGGATACAGATCTTGACGCTTTCTGTCTCCGTCTGCTCCGCGATCACAGCCGGATGAAAAACACTGCGGTATCTTCCGGTCCCCTGTTTTCTGATGTTTATGAACAGTTTTTTGAATGGAAGTTTGGTGAGAGTGCTGCCAAAAAGCTCTCTGCTTCTTCAAGAAAGAGCATTGAGTTTGGATATAAAAAATGCTCTGATTTACACAATAAATATTTCAAGGATATCACGCTGGAAGAACTGCAGGTTGTTTTGAATCGATGTACTTTGAAAGAAGCCAGTCTGGAAATGATTGTGAACTTTCTGAAACAGATCTATAATTTTGCTGAACCTCGTGATTTATGCAAGAAAAACTATGCGTGCTATCTGGTTATGCCGAAAGCTGAATCTGATGAGCATGGTGTGCCTTTTTCTGAGGATGAACTTCGCATTCTCTGGAATAATAAAGATAACGAAGACGCTGCGTTGATTCTGATCATGTGCTATACCGGATTCAGAGCTTCCGCTTATGCTAAAATGGAGGTTCATCTCTCAGATGGTTATCTGAAAGGCGGTATCAAGACAAAGAGCAGTATCGGCAGAATCGTTCCCATCCATCATGCGATACTACCGCTGATATCAAATAGATGTAAGAATGACATCTATTTCTTTCCGCCTTATCGTATTATCAGATCGTCCATGATCGAGACACTTGCACGGCTGCATATCAATCATCACACGCCGCATGACTGCCGGCATACATTTTCTGCTTTATGCGAAAGGTATGGTGTGAATGAAGCTGACCGAAAACGTCTGCTCGGTCATAGCTTTGGAAGTGATATCACGAACGGAATCTACGGACATCGGACCGTTGAGGAACTTCGGACAGAGGTGGAGAAGATAAGGCTCCCAAACGGCATCTAAATTGAAAGATATTTTTTGTGACTATCTTGTGTCTAGTAAACCACAAAAAGAGCATTTCAGTGACGCTGATTTCAGATATTGAAATATCGAAAAAAGCTGATAAATACTGACAAAATCAGCATTTACCAGCTTTTTTGTTAATCTTCGAAAATTAAAGGAATCTTACTTCACTTCCACAAGCTCGATATGGAAATTCAGCTCCTTGCCTGCCATCTCATGATTTGCATCAAAAGTGATGGTGGTCTCATCCTTGGCAGCAACCTTTACCGGGAACGGCTGTCCCATCTGGTTGGTCAGATAAACCTGCATTCCGACACTGAGCTCCTCGGAACCCGGAAGCTGTGCGATTTCCAGAGTAAAGATCGCATTCGGATCCGGCATGCCATAGGCTTCTTCCGGCATCAGATGGATGTCTTTCTCCTCTCCTACTTCCATGTCTGCAACGGCGAGATCAAAACCCTTGATCATCTGTCCTGCGCCGCAGATGAATTCCAGCGGCTCACCGCGGTCATAAGAAGAATCAAACTGTGAACCGTCATTGAAGGTTCCTCTATAGTGGGTACGACAGGTCTTTCCAACATTGCGGCCGGTCATTTCGTTACTCATATCTCATGTCCTCCTGATTGTTTGTAAAGCGGACATTCGCAATCCGCTCCGCTGCTTGCTCATAAGCGTCCCCAAGTACTCACTTTTAGGTCTTCACGCCTTAAAAGCGGGGACTGCTTATCTGCGTTCAAAATACACAACATTACCACCTTATAGGCAGATGCTCCGATTGTCAAGTGGTTTATCCAAAAATACAGCCCCACTCTTCCACGGCAGTCGGGACCGGCTGCAACCGAAAGATATGGGGCTGTAAGATTAACAAATCACGCGCTTTTCAGTGATGATTTTCTGCGGGAGGACATCAAATTCATCTGACGGGACCTCCTCAAGCAGCTGAAAGTCAAAGGCGATCGCTATGGTAGAATGCTGCGGATGAGCACTCAGATAACGGTCATAGAAGCCTTTTCCGTAGCCGCAGCGATGGCGGTTTGCATCAAATGCAACGCCCGGAACAAGGATCAGAGCGTCCTCTTCCTGTGCAAGTTCACCGGTCGTCGGCTCAGGAACATCAAAATATCCTTTTTCTACATCCTCGTAAGAGTGAATGTAGTAGAACTTCATTTCTGTCGGGCCGACGATCTTCGGTGCGGCAACCTTTTTGCCAAGGCGCCAGGCCTCCTCGATCACAGGCTTTGTACCGGCCTCTCCTTTACAGTCCATGTATACAAAGACGGTGTCCGCTTTCCGGAATTCTTCGGATGCAATGACCTGTCGGCAGATCTTCTCGGTCTGCTCATGCTGCCATGCTTCGCTCACTTCTTTGCGTCGCTGAAATACCAGTTTCCTAATTTCCTTTTTTTCCATGCACACCTCCATACTTCTCGCCGAGATTGGTGATGCTTCCGTCAGCTTCTCTGATATCAATGTTGTTGAGCTGTCCGCGGAGATTTGCACGCAGAGCTGCGATATATTCTGCGCGCAGGCCGAGCTGCTCGGCGCGCTCCTGCTTTGTCAGCCCTTCCGCCTTTGATTTGCGGGCAAGCTCATTGATACGGTTGATCTGTTCCTGTGTAATTCCCATAATTCTTTATCCTATCTATGTTCTATTTCATTATGCAAGAAAATGCATCTTTGTTAATATACGTACCAGCAAAGCACCCTTTGGCAGTGACTGGATCTCCTTGCTGCGGATTCCGCGGAGACGAACCAGGAAGAAGGTATAAACCAGAATACCGACCAGGATGGATACCACGGTTGCGAAGAAGTTTGCAATGTAATCCGACAGTGCGAGAAGCAGCAGACGGTCAATTCCCTGATATACGAGGAATACAGCCAGACCCATCAGTGCGGCTGAGATCAGTGGGATCAGGAAGGTGCGTCGGATCTCCTGACGATAGCGCAGACGTCTGCGGATCGCCCTGAAATTGAGGATGCAGACGATCAGTGCAAATGCAGTGTTTGCATAGACTACTGCATAGATATTCAGTCGGAACTGCTTTAACAATACCAGCAGAAGGATCACATGAACTGCAAGTGCGATACAGGAGTTGATCAAAGGATCCTTCATACGACCCAGTCCCTGGAGCACTGCTGTGTAGAGGGTAGAGACTGCGAAGAAAACGATCATCAGAGCTCCGGACTGCATGATACCGGCAGAAAGTCTGTGCGTATCATGAAAAAGAAGCTGCATGATCGGGGAGGCAAGCACTGCCATACCTACAGCACACGGAATCGTGATGATCATGGTATAGCGCATGGTCGTGCGGACCTTGATGCGGGCATCCTTGTAATCCCGTTCTACCACAGCCGCGGTCAGTGCAGGCACTACGGACGGTGCAAGACAGGAGGCAAGTGCGAGCGGAACATTCATCAATACATAGAATTTACCAGTATAAATACCGTAAATCGTATTGTACTGCTCTGCAGTATAGCCCTGTCCGGAAAGGACCGCATTGAAGATCGCCTGATCCAGTGTAGGACTGATGTTGTAGACCAGAGTACTGAAAATAACCGGCACTACGGTCAGAATGATCGCCTGATAAATATGACTGTCGGATTCCTTCTTTGCCCCGACGTCATGCGCAAGATTTCGCTTTACGTCCTTGCGGAACGCACCGTAGACGAATAATAAAAACAGTAAGGCGATCGTGACACTGACGACCGTACCGGAAGTTGCTCCGGCAGCGGCCATGGAGGTTGCACTCTGACCCTCCATGACAGAGGATCCAAGCTTATACATGGCAGAAGCAGCCAGCACAGATACAAAGGCATTGATCACCTGCTCAATGATCTGAGAGGTCGCTGTCGGAACCATGTTCTCAAATCCCTGAAAATATCCACGGAATACGCCTGCAATTGCAAAGATGAAAATGGCAGGGGAGATCACTCTCAGAGCGATCGTTGCTCCGTCCACTCTCATGATCGTGCCGCACACCACGCCTGCAAGCAGGAAAGTGAGTGCCGCCATGATACCTCCGCTGATCGCGGCAAAACGAAGCGCACATCCGAGCACTCTCTGAGCATTCTTTGTTTCACCACGATGAATCCGCTCTGAGATCAGTTTGGAAACTGCGAGAGGCAGGCTGAAGGTGGATATCATCAGAAGGATACTGTAAATCTGATTCGCCGTCGCGTAATAGGCATTACCCTCATCGCCGAGGATATTTGTCAGAGGAATACGGTAGATCATACCGATGATCCTTGCGATGATCGATGCACCGGCAAGAATCGTTCCCTGAATCAGATAATTTGACTTATTTTTCTTTGTTTCCACAGGGATAACCTCGTAACTTCATTTTATTCAAACATGGTGTCTTCGGTTCTGTTATGTGACACAATGCAGACCCAGGTAGTACCCTGATTCAAGGAGATCTCCTCTCCGTTTGCGTCATAGTAGCGAGCCGGACCCCAGTCGCTTGCCTTCTCCCAGGTTGCACGCTGGAAGGTTCCTCTGGTGAAGAGGATGGCATCTCCGCCGGCATTGGTATTTACATTCAGATAACCATTGTCATCGTAGTAAACTACCGGGCAGTACTGGATGATCACGTTGTCTACAGAGAGCTGCTCATAGGTCATCTCGTCAATATGGGCATCGCCGTACTGATATCTCAGATATTTTCCGCTCTCTTCGCTGTATTCGAAGTGCGGTTTGTTGCTGTAAAGGCTCGGCTGAATGTAGGTTGCGGTTCCGTCCGTATAGGTCACGGTCTCACCGTCTGCGGCAAATTTAAAGTGTCCGGTATAATCGTCATCCAGAACACGGCTGTAGCCGAGGCGCTCAATGGCAAGATTCAGACCATCTTCGCTGGTGTAGGCATTGTGCGGAGCCGGACGGTCATCGGTACGGTAAAAAATATCTTCCCCTGCATAACCGTTCAGTTCACCGACCTGATCCTGATACTGAAGGCCACTGATGTTGTTGACCATATCGGAATTCAGAAGATCATATGCATAGACTGCCTGACCGAAGTGGGTGTAGATCGCATCAAACTCGAGTGCGAAATCTACGAAGTAATCACGGCAGCTGCGGATCGGGCCGATCTTTGAAAGACCGGAGTAATCATCAAACAGAGCCATCAGTCGGGTAATATCACCCTCAACCGGTGCCTCATAGATAACATCTGCGTAGGAAAGTCCGCTCTGCGGCATAGCATCGCTGATGTTATTGATCATTACCGCCATCGGACGGGAAAGAACGATATCTGCGTCCTTCAACTCACCGCTCAGATAGCTGTGTACCTGATTGTTTGCGTCCGGTGTCTCGCGCTCTGTGCTGCCTGTACGGGTAATATCAGTTCTGAAATCCTGGTGCCAGGACGGATCCTCAGTCTCTGCCTCTGCAGATCCGACTGCGGACATTGCAAGACCAAGCATCATGGTTCCGAATAATACTGCAAGTACTCTCTTTTTCATTAGAATCTCCTCCTTTGAAGAATATCAGTTTTACTGTCTTGTAATACCAAGTGTCTGAAGAATGGCTTCCTGCTTCTTTTCCATGACAGCAGCCTCCTCAGGCACCATATGATCATAGCCGATCAGATGAAACATACTGTGAGCAACGAGAAATGCATACTCACGCAGCTCTGAATGTCCATATTCCTCAGCCTGACTTTTTACGTGATCAGCAGAGATCACAATGTCACCGAGCATCAACTCACCGCTGTCAGGCTCAAAGCTGTCAAAATCCATCTCTTCGAGAAATGTGAAATCGCCCGGAACCTCAAACTGGCTCATCGGGAAGGACAGTACATCCGTTGCGCGATCAATGCCGCGCTGCTCCAGGTTGATCTCATGAATGGAAGCGTCATCAGTGATCGTCACATTTACCTGCGCCTCGTAGGGGCAGCCCTCTGAATCAAGGACGGCATCGGCCACCTTCGCAGCAATCTCTTCCGGATCGAATGAAAAATCGATCACGCATTCTTTTTCGAGAAAAACGGTCATGATCTTCCTCCTTTTCTGCTGTCCGAACGGTACTCTCTCTGGTACTCACCTCTGCGGGAAGCCGGTTTTGCAGCATGCTTCTTTTCATAGGCTTCGTAGGCGAGTACGATCTGCTGAACCAGAGGATGACGGACAACATCCTTGCTGGTAAGAGTACAGAACTCAATACCTTCTACTTTATGCAATACCTTTGCGGCAACATCGAGTCCGGACTGCATATCCGGAGCCAGATCCTTCTGCGTCATATCTCCGGTGACGATGACCTTTGAACCGAAGCCGATACGGGTAAGAAACATCTTCATCTGAGCCGGAGTGGTATTCTGCGCCTCATCCAGGATGATAAATGCATTATCCAGCGTACGACCGCGCATGTATGCGAGCGGTGCGACTTCGATCAGTCCCTTTTCCATATTTTTCTGGAAACTCTCCGGTCCCATGATCTGATAAAGAGCATCATACAGCGGACGGAGGTAGGGATCTACCTTACTCTGCAGGTCACCCGGAAGAAATCCGAGCTTCTCTCCTGCTTCGATCGCCGGACGAGTCAGAATGATTCGGCTGACTTCATCATTTTTAAAAGCGGCGATCGCCATGGCCATCGCGAGGTAGGTCTTTCCGGTTCCGGCAGGTCCGATACCGAAAACGATCATTTTTTTTCGGATCGCATCGACATAGGCCTTCTGACCAAGTGTTTTCGGTTTGATCTGTTTTCCGGAGATCGTGTGGCAGATACAGTCCTGATCGATCTCTGCCATCTCTGTCTCACGGTCTTCCATGGACAGTGCAAGTGCATAGTTTACATTCTGTTCCGTAATGGCGGAACCGCCTGCAGCGAGTGCGGTAAGCTGTTTCAGGATCTCCGCCGCCTTGGAAGCAGATCTTTCACCGCCAAGGATTTTTATCTCATCGCCGCGGGCAAGAACCGTGACGTTTAAAGTCTTCTCAATCTTTTTTACGTGCTGGTCGAACTGACCGAACACGGAGCTTTCCAGCTCAGAGGGAATCGTTACACTTTTTTCTACAATACTCATTTAGTTTGTCGTTCCTTCCTCAGAGAGGTTTGTCAGATGTCAGTATCATCTTATATCTTATCACTATTTTCAGTGCTAGAAAAGCCCTTAAATTTCTCTGAATTTACTAGGGAAACACTTTGCTGATCGTTTCTCTATGAAATTCGGAAAGTAGAAAATCATATGCTCTATTTGTGGTACGGCTCATGATGAATGATGCGGTAGCTGCGGTAGATCTGTTCGAGAAGCAGCACTCTCATCAGCTGATGCGGAAAAGTAAGGTCGGAAAAACTCAGCAGCATGTCTGCGCGTTTCAGAACTGCCGGAGCAAGTCCTAAGGATCCGCCGATAATAAAGGTGAGATGGCTCTCTCCGCTGATTCCCTTCTCTTCTATAAAAGAAGCAAGCTGCTCAGAATTCAGTTTTTTTCCTTCAATGGCAAGCGCCGTGACGTAGGAGGTGTCTTTGATGGATTTGAGAATGCGTTCGCCCTCCTTTTCCTTGATCTGAAGTTCAAGTGCCTCTCCGGCGCCATCCGGAGTCTTCTCATCCGGAAGTTCGATGATCTCAGTCTTGCAGTAACGGGAAAGTCGTTTCAGATACTCGGCGATGGCTGCAGTATAGAATTTTTCCTTGATTTTTCCTACGCAGATGATGGTTATCTTCATATATTATAGATCCTTCTCATGTTAAAAACAGGAGCTTTCGGAAAAATCCGAAAGCTCCGTGTAGATGTATATGTCACATCATGTTCTGACAATTATTTGTTGCTGAGGAATTCGTGGATTCCCTTGGCAGCTGCTTTTCCGGCACCCATTGCAAGGATAACGGTAGCAGCACCGGTTACAGCATCTCCGCCTGCGAATACAGCCTCTTTGGAGGTCTGTCCGTTAGCTTCGTCAGCAATGATACATTTCTTTCTGTTGACATCCAGACCGATGGTGGTAGAGGAGATCAGCGGGTTCGGTGAAGTACCGAGGGACATGATAACGGTATCAACATCGATATCGAACTCAGATCCTTCGATCACTACCGGGCGTCTTCTTCCGGAAGCATCCGGCTCGCCGAGTTCCATACGAACGCAGCGGATACCGCGTACAGCATCGTTCTCATCAACGAGAATCTCGGTCGGGTTGGTCAGAAGGTCAAAGATGATACCCTCTTCCTTAGCGTGATGTACTTCCTCTGCTCTTGCCGGAAGCTCAGCCTCACTACGACGGTATACAACATGAACCTCAGCGCCGAGACGCAGTGCAGTTCTGGCAGCATCCATAGCAACGTTACCTCCGCCGACTACAGCTACCTTCTTGCCGCGAACGATCGGTGTATCATAATCATCACGGAAAGCCTTCATCAGGTTATTTCTGGTCAGGTACTCATTTGCAGAGAATACACCCTTTGCGGTCTCTCCCGGAATACCCATGAACATCGGAAGACCTGCACCGGATCCGATAAATACTGCCTCGAAGCCTTCTTCGTCAAGCAGCTCATCGATGGTTACAGACTTACCGATAATAACGTTTGTCTCGATCTTTACGCCGAGAGATTTTACGTTTTCAACTTCCTTTGCAACAACATCGAGCTTCGGAAGACGGAACTCCGGAATACCGTAAACAAGTACTCCGCCTGCCTCATGAAGTGCCTCGAAGATCGTTACATCGTAGCCAAGCTTTGCAAGATCGCCTGCGCAGGTCAGACCACTCGGGCCGGAACCGATGACAGCAACCTTCTTGCCGTTTTTCTCTTTGGCACCTGCCGGCTTGATGTTGTTCTCTCTTGCCCAGTCAGCTACGAAACGCTCGAGCTTACCGATGGAGATGGACTCGCCTTTGATACCACGGATACATTTACCCTCACACTGGCTCTCCTGCGGGCATACACGACCGCATACAGCCGGAAGGGAACTGGACTCAGAAATTACCTGGTAAGCCTTCTCGAACTCACCTTCTTTTACCTCATGGATAAATGCCGGGATATTGATGTTTACCGGGCAGCCCTGAACACATTTTGCATTTTTACAGTTCAGGCAGCGCTCTGCCTCTTCTACAGCCTCTTCTTTGTTATATCCAAGACATACCTCGTCAAAGTTTGCAGCTCTTACTAACGGAGCCTGCTCTCTGACCGGAACCTTCTTTAATACGTCACCCATTATTTGTCACCTCCGCAATTGCCGCATCCGCCGTGATGCGTATCTCCTTCGCGCTGTGCAAGAAGCGCGCGTCCTTCTTCTGTCTTGTACAGGGTCTGTCTCTTCATGGCAGCATCGAAGTCGATCTTGTGACCGTCAAACTCCGGACCGTCAACGCAGGCAAATTTAACCTCATCGCCTACGATCACACGACAGGCACCGCACATACCGGTTCCGTCTACCATGATCGGGTTCATGCTGACGATAGTCGGCAGATCATATTTCTTAGTGGTCAGGCAGCAGAATTTCATCATGATCATCGGTCCGATAGCAACACAGTGATCATAGGTCTTGCCCTCGTTTGTGATCAGGTCATCGATGACCTTGGTAACCATACCGCTTCTTCCGTAGGAACCGTCATCAGTGGTGATGTAAACATTGCCGGCTACAGATTTGAACTTGTCTTCGAGAATTACAAGATCCTTGGTCTTTGCACCAACGATAACGTCAGCATCTACACCATGCTCATGCAGCCATTTCATCTGCGGATATACCGGAGCGGTACCTACACCGCCGGCAACAAACAGGATTTTCTTCTTCTTGGTCTCTTCAAGATTTGCTTCCTCGCAAAGCTCAGACGGACATCCCAGCGGACCAACAAAGTCGCTGAAGGAATCTCCTGCCTGAAGAGCAGCAAATTTCTCTGTAGATGCACCAATCGGCATAAATACGATAGTAACAGTACCGGCTTCTCTGTCGTAATCGCAGATGGTCAGCGGAATACGCTCTCCCTTTTCATCAGCTTTTACAATGACAAACTGTCCGGGCAGACAGCGCTTTGCAACACGCGGAGCTTCAACAACCATCTCATAGATGTTTGCAGCAAGTTTACCCGCTTTCAAAATCTTGTACATAATATACCTCCATAAATGTCCGTTTACTAGATGTGATTTCGAGAGAAAATCCAACCTCGAGCGGTCGGCCGCACGGATACGTGGGCACGATCTAATCATTAGTTTAGTATATAACAGCAGTGGTGAAAATTCAATCTAATTATGAAGCATAAAATAAATTAGTGTGATTCAAGATACTGTTCAAACTCATCCATCGTCATCAGGATCTTTCTGGGTTTGGTACCCTCCTCAGGTCCTACGACACCGGCGTCGGCGAGCTGATCCATGATTCTGGCCGCACGATTGAAACCGATCTTGAAGACACGCTGCAGCATACCGATCGAAGCTTTGTCCTTTTCGATGATAAATTTGCCTGCATCTGCAAAATGGGCATCAGTATCACCTTCGGCACCGCCGGCAGAAAGACTGCTTCCCTGAGCCTGAGCCACCTGACCGAGACGTTCCTCCATATCTTTCTGATAGGCAGCGACATCGTTTTTGTTCGTGAGGAAGTCTGTAACGGCACTGACCTCTGTGTCTGTGACAAGGGCACCCTGTACACGTACAGGCTTCTGGTATCCCTGCGGATAGAACAGCATATCACCTTTACCGAGCAGCTTCTCAGCACCCTGCATATCGAGGATGGTTCGGGAATCGATACCGCTCGTTACGGAGAAGGCGATTCGTGACGGCATATTTGCCTTGATCAGTCCGGTGATGACATTGACGGACGGACGCTGCGTTGCAATGATCAGGTGAATACCGGCAGCTCGCGCAAGCTGGGCAAGTCGGCAGATCGCATCCTCTACTTCTCCCGGTGCAACCATCATCAGATCTGCAAGCTCATCTACGATGATCACGATCTGAGGCAGTTTCTTCGGACGGGTCTTCGGATCCATCGTTCCTCCGGCCGCCTCATTCTGGCGGTCCCAGGCCTCTGCGAGTACCGGAATCTTTTGATTATAACCTTTAAGATCACGCACACCGCAGTCGGCAAACTTCGCATAACGGTCTGTCATCTCTGCTACGCCCCAGTTCAGAGCACCGCTGGCCTTTTTCGGATCTGTGACAACCGGGATAAACAGGTGCGGAATACCATTATATACACTCAGCTCTACGACCTTCGGATCGATCATGATCAGTTTGACATCTTCCGGATCCGCTTTGTAGAGGATACTCATGATCAGAGTATTGATGCAGACAGACTTACCGGAACCGGTAGCTCCGGCGATCAGCAGATGCGGCATCTTTGCGATATCCGCAACCACGACCTTGCCGGCAATATCACGTCCGACGGCAAAGGCAAGTCTGGATTTTGCATTCTGGAATTCTTCAGATTCGATCAGCTCACGCAGGAATACGGCGCTGGTCTCCTTGTTCGGCACCTCGATACCAACTGCAGATTTACCGGGGATCGGCGCCTCGATACGGATATCTGAAGCAGCCAGATTCAGTTTGATATCATCTGCGAGATTTACGATACGGCTGACCTTCACACCCTGATCCGGCGTCAGTTCATAGCGAGTTACCGCAGGACCGCAGCTGACATTGGTGACTGTCACATGGACACCAAAGCTGTCGAGGGTCTGCTGAAGCTTCGCTGCAGTTTCTCTGACCTCATTCCGTGCACCGGAACCGGACGCGGCATTTTCAGCAAGAAGATCGATTGGAGGAAAGACATAGGCATCCTTCTTCTCCCCCTCCTTTGCCTCGATTTCCTTTGCGACATCACTGACAGCCATCTCCTGCTCTTCCTTCGTGGATTTCGGGTTTCGCACGGAGGTGCGAAGAGACGGTTCTTCTGTCGGCTCAGGATCCGGAGCTGCCTTCTGTACCGGGGTGATGCTCTCAGAAGACGGAGCAAATGGAAGTTCTTCGACAAACTCTTCCTCCGGTTCATCGAACTGAGGAGTCAGTTCCGGATGATCGGTTCTCTGTGCAACGACAGAGACTGTGCGATGTTCCGGTCCGGAAACAGCAGGTTCCTCTTCAGCAGGTACAAATTCTCTGGAAGCTGCCGGCTGCGCATCTTCTCGGGAGAAGGATACAGACGGCTCCTCAAATGGATAAGCCTTTTCCGGATTGGAAAACAGTTCCTGCGTAACAAATTCCGAATCAGGATAGCCGCTGACCGTAAAGGTGGCATCCTGATTCTGGCGCTGCTTAGATGCCGTATCCGGCGCTGAAGCAGCAGCCTGTGTCTGGACAGGCACCTGATCTGCGGAAGACTGTTTTAAACGAGGAACTACTTCATGGATATCCCTTGCCTCGGAGGTAGTACTTCCGATTTTTGTATTGACACTGACACCGCTGACGCGGCGTTCACGGCGCGGTATCACGAGATCCTGTTCGATCTCTTTCTGAAGCTGACGTTCCTGCATCAGCTCCTTCTGGAGCTGGCGCTGTCTGGTTAAATCCTGTGTTCTTCTCTTCTGCTGTCGCAGTTCCCGGCGCATGCCCGTGGTTCTGCGGACAGACTGTCTTGTTCTGCGGCTGCTTCCCTGAATACGGTCAAACAGGGATTGTCCTGTCATCAGAATGATGGAGACGATCAGGAATAACAGTGTGATCATCCAGGTTCCGATCTCACCGAGCAGCGGACAGAAAACTTTGCAGAAGATGCCGCCTGCGATGCCGCCGCCGGTATGCAGCTGAATACCGGTACGCCAGTAATCGCTGAGCGTACGAACTGATTCAAAGGAATTGGCAAGAAGCTCACAGAACGTACACAGGCAGATGGTAAGAAGCAGTCCGGTCAGGACCTTTTTCACAGACTGAAAACTCATGCGGTTGGCAGTCAGGAAGGCGGCTGCAATGCCGAAAAGAATCGGCATAAGAAATGCCGGAAGCCCGAACAGTCCGAAAAAGAGGTTGGCAACAGCTCGACCGAGCACGCCGCCGATCCGGAAATACATGGAAAGCATCGCCAGCAGACAGAGCACCAGAACGATCCAAAGAGTTACTTCAGCGATCAGCGGTGTTCCGGAAGAATACCGGCGGTTTCCGGATGCAGAAGAACGACGATAGTTCTGCGTATTTCTGGAAGTATGCTGATTGCGTCTGGTATTCTGAGCACTTCCGGAAGCATGCTGATTACGTCTGGTATTCTGAGTACTTCCGGAAGCATGCTGAGTTCGCCTGGCATTCTGAGAACGACCGGCAGTACTGCTGTTCTTTTTCTTGTTCGCACTTCCCGAACGTGTATTTTTGGCTTTAGAAGACTTTGCAGCTGCACTCCTTCCGGAAGCAGCTGCCTTTTTCTTTGTTTCACCCATAGATAAGTTTCTATTCTCCCTAAAATAATTTTTCAGCAGAGGTTATCTGGTAATAAAGTAGCCTGCTATTGACAGCACTCCGATCAGAATGCAGTAAAAAGCAAACCATTTGAACTGCTTTTTTCTGACAATGCCGAGCAGTTTCCGAATGCAGAAAAATCCGGAAACGCCGGCAGCAACTGCACCGAAAATGCAGACAAAAACAGAGGATACAGTTACAGAGCTCCAGGACACCTTTGTCAGCTCCACGATCAGTGCGCCGAGGATCGCCGGTACGGACATCAGATACGAAAAACGGACAGCCAGACGACAGTCAAAGCCGCAGAGAATTCCGCCGGTGATGGTGATACCGGATCTGGAGAGCCCCGGAAGGATCGAAAGACCCTGTGCAATTCCGAGAAGAAAACCGTTGGTGTTGCTGACATCCAAAGGCTTTTTATCTGAAGTTTCTGAAGCATCTGCAACGAGCAGCAGCATTCCGTTGAAAATCAGACAGATTCCCGGTGTAAGCAGCGTCAGCTTGGCAAGTACAGCCAGCTCTGAGGCTGCGATACCGATGATACCTGTAGGAATGGCGGAGATCAGAAGAAGAACTGCCATCTTTCGATATTGATTATGCACGATCTTCTTTCTGCGCTTCGCATCTTTTGTGCGGCTGTTATGAATACGCAGCTTCAGATTTTCAAAAAGATCTCTCAGCATACAGAGCGTTTCCACGAAAAGACGCAGCAGATCCTTACGAAGCACGGCCGCTACCGCAAAAAGTGTTCCTATATGCAGAAACACCTCAAAAAAGAGGTTGTCTGCATTTCCGAAATCAAATATATTTTCTAAAATCGCAATATGGCCGCTGCTGCTGACCGGAAGGAATTCAGTGATTCCCTGAAGGAGGCCAAGCAGTATTGCATGAAAAAAATTCATGATCATCCTCCCTGCAAAAAGGGGAATTCCAAAATAGGAATTCCCTGATCTGTTCTCTAGCTATAAAAATACGTTTCCTGCAGGTCACGTACCATTTTAACATACAGTGACCGACACTCCTCCATTTCACCATGTTCGATCATGGAGATGCACGGAGCAAGATATTCCTTCCAGACACCCAGATAGATCTCATCCTTTTTCGGATCCTGGTTGATTCTCTTTACGATCGTCGGAGCAACATCATAGTATTCTGCGATCAGTGCTTCGCCGTCCGGAGAATCCATAAGATATCCGTCACGATAATCTCTCAGAAGCGTCAGCTCATAACAGTCATCCGGCTTCTGAAAGGTCTCGCAGACTGCAGTGGTGATATAACACCATTTGCGATGAAATCCGGATTCGATCTCCTCAAACGGAGCGCTGGACAGATTTGTCTGCGGAAACTGCTTCTTCCATGCAGCAATGATGGCATCTGCAAGCGGCTGAGAGACATTTCCCTGATATTTCAGAAGACTCGGGAAAGCAAAGCCGACCAGACAGAGATTCCAGTTCATCAGCATGCCTTCCTTTTTGGAATGACGCTTTTCTGCCTCATATTTCTCAGCAGCGGTATTTACGAGCTCCTCTGCCATATTCAGCAGAAACTGCTCCTTGTCAATGGCATTGTTATAACCTGTCTCCAGCGCCTCAAAGGTCTTAAGCTGACTCGCATAATACCTTTCAAAGCCTGCATTGTACTTTTTTCGGCTGAAGCTCGCCATCGGATCCTCCAGTGCAAACAGCAGAGCAGGCATTCCGTGCAGGGCGGTCAGGTATGTGTTTTCCATCCTTACTCCTCCAGGTTTGTATAAACGTTCTGAACGTCATCATCGTCATCGAGAAGATCCAGTGTTCTCTGAAGATTCTTCAGGATGCCCTCATCTGTCACTGCAACATAGTTCTGCGGGATCATGGAAACCTCAGCAGAAGCCATGGCAATACCCTCTTTCTCAAGAGCCTCACGTACAGCAGAAAGATCTTCCGGAGCGGTGAGAACCTCAAAGCTGTCCTCCTCGTCTGCAAAATCCTCAGCACCTGCATCCAGTGCAAGCATCATGAGATCATCTGCATCCATATCACACTCTTCTTTGTCAATGATGATCTGACCCTTCTTGTCGAAGCTGTAGGAAACGCAGCCCTGTGTTCCGATGCTTCCGCCGCCCTTAGTGAAGGCGCTTCTTACATTTGCAGCGGTACGGTTCTTGTTGTCGGTCAGTGCGTCTACGATGATGGCGATTCCGCCCGGACCGTAGCCTTCGTAGGATACATACTCATAGTTTACAGAGTTTGCATCGCCGGCAGCTTTTTTGATACCGCGGTCGATGGTGTCGTTCGGCATGTTGTTAGCCTTAGCCTTGGCGATAACATCACGGAGACGGCTGTTGTTCGCCGGATCCGGGCCGCCCTCTTTTACTGCAACTGCGATCTCACGACCGATGATCGTGAAAATTTTTCCCTTAGCTGCATCGTTTTTCTCTTTTTTGTGTTTGATATTCGCAAATTTAGAATGTCCTGACATGTTTCTCTCCTCATTCTTTCCATAACCCGGTCTTATCCTGTGATATTACAGGATGGATCGGTCTGATTCTTTCTTATCGCACAAATGCGCGTATCTATAATACTTTATCATTGATTTTTTTTTTCGTCAAGGTACAGACAGGGTCCGCATAAGCAACTTTCAAATACCTGTATCGGCAATGTACGCCTGACAAAAATATTGCAGGAGGAAACTGTTTTCCTCCTGCAATGCTCTTAACACTTATGATTTATGCGTTTCGTGCCAGTGAATGTTGTATGAAAGCTGCATCAGACTCTCTGACAGGTGAACATTCTCCACCATGACATCCTCCGGAAGGTGAAGGTCTGTGTGTGCAAAATTCCAGATGGCCTTGACACCGCCCTCAACAAGACGCATTGCCGTCTCCTCCGCATATGCCTTCGGTATCGTCAGTGTGGCAATATCGATCTTGTGTGTCTTCAGATAATCTTCCAGTTCCTCCATCAGATGTACCTCGATACCGCGGACCTCTTTTCCGACAAGCTCCGGATCGACATCGAAGATGGCAACCACCTGAAATCCTCTCTTCTCAAACTTTGTATAGTTGGCAAGTGTCTGTCCGAGGCGTCCGCCTCCGATGATGATCATCTGATAGGTTTTATCCAGACCAAGGATCTTACCGATCTCCTGATATAAGTGTGCAACATTGTAGCCGTAACCCTGCTGACCGAAACCGCCGAAGTTGTTCAGATCCTGGCGGATCTGAGATGCTGTCACCTGCATACGCTCACTCAGTTCATTGGAGGAAATCCTCTCCACTCCGTCATCTATAAGTTCTCCTAAGTATCGGTAATATCTCGGAAGACGTTTGATTACCGCTTTAGAAATCCCTTTTTCCATTTTTTAATCATGCTCCTCTTCGGGCAATACTATACCGTCTGAACGGACTGCTGTATTTAGCCCATGAACTTAGTATATCTTATAGATATTTTTTTGTCAATTAGAGCTGAGCGATTACAAAAATGTCATAAATTGCACGAATTGCGTTCTCAAAATCACTGTTGGCTACACCAATAATGATATCCATCTCACTGGAACCCTGATCGATCATGCGAATGTTGATGTTGGCATGAGCCAGAGCAGAGAAAATTCTGCCTGCAGTTCCTCTGGTAGCACGCATGCCTCGACCTACAACTGCGATCAGTGCAAGGTCAGAGTCAAGATCCATATAATCCGGTTTCAGCTCGCGGCGAAGTCCTGCGAGTACCTTCTGCTCTTTTGCCTCAAACTCAGACTGATGAACGAACACGCTCATGGTATCGATTCCTGACGGAACATGCTCAAAGGAAATCTTGTTGTCCTCAAGGACACTCAAGACTCTGCGGCCGAAACCGATCATGGAATTCATGCGGTCTTTCTCAATATTGATCGCTGCAAAGCCCTTCTTGCCTGCAATACCGGTGATGGTATATTTCGGTTTTTTGCAGGTGTTCTCAACGATCATGGTACCAGGTGCGGACGGATCGTTTGTATTGCGGATATTGATCGGAATACCCTCGCTGCGTACCGGGAAGATCGCCTCGTCGTGAAGTACGGAAGCGCCCATGTATGCAAGCTCACGAAGCTCACGGTAGGTAATGGTCTCGATCGGCTCCGGATTCTTTACGATTCTCGGATCGGTAACCAGGAAACCGGATACATCGGTCCAGTTCTCATAAAGATCAGCCTTTGCTGCACGGGCAACGATGGAACCGGTGATATCGGAACCGCCGCGGGAGAAGGTCTTGATCTGACCACCCGGAAGGGAACCGTAAAATCCCGGAATGACAGCCTTTTCGATCTTTCGAAGCTTTGCAGAAAGAATCTTGTTGGTCTTCTCTGCGTCAAACTCTCCGTTTGCATCGAAGAAAATAACCTCTGCAGCATCGATAAACTCATAACCGAGATAGTTTGCCATGATAATACCGTTTAAGTACTCACCTCTGGAAGCGGCATAATCACTGCCGACACCCTGAGCAAACAGCTCGCGGATCTTTTCAAACTCGCCGTCCAGGGAAAGGGAAAGCTTTAAGCCCCAGATAATCTCATTGTAACGTTCTTTTATCTTTTCAAGTTTTTCTGCGAAATCAGTGCCCTTGACAGCGGTTTCATAGCAGTCGTAGAGCATATCGGTAACTTTGGTATCGCCATCAAATCTTTTGCCCGGAGCAGACGGAACGACATATCTGCGTACGTTCTCCTCAGCACGAATAATGCTGCCAACCTTCTGAAACTGTTCTGCGCTGGCAAGAGAGCTGCCTCCGAATTTCACAACCTTTTTCATAAATAGATTCTCCTTCTTCGTATGAATCGACATTCAAACGGTTTAATCATACTTTATTTCTTTTGAAAAATCAAGATATAACAGTGTGATCCTGATTTCGCATACATCGGCAAATATTCCTGTAACGAAAAAGAACCGGCAGATCACTCTGCCAGCTCCTCCCATTTCTGATATAATTCTTCAAGTTTCTGTGAAATATCAAATTTCTCCTGATTCAGCTTCATGCACTTCTCAACATCAGTGTAGACCTCCTCCGAAGCTAACTGTTCGTCGATCAGCGCATCCTGCTCTTCAAGCTTTGCGATCGCTTCTTCCGTGCGCTTCAGATCATTCTGGCGTTTTCGAAGCTTTGCCTGCTCCTCTTTCATCTGCTGCCAGTCCTGTTTGTTGTTCTGGGCAGGTGTCTCCTTTACGTCACTCTTCGCTTCCACGCCTCCGAAGAAACCGCTTCCCTTTCCGGACTGTGCGTTCGGTGCATAGATCTCGGTCAGCGACTCCTTCTTTTCCATATAGTAATCATAGTTTCCGATATAGTTGACCAGAGTCTGTCCGGTCAGATCCATGATGCGGGTCGCCGTCTGATTGATGAAATAACGGTCATGAGAGACATACAGAACCGTTCCGCTGTAGTTATTCAGCGCACTCTCCAGGATCTCCTTGGAAACGATATCCAGATGGTTCGTCGGCTCATCCAGGATCAGGAAATTTGCCTCAGAAAGCATCAGCTTTGCCAGAGAAACACGGCCGCGTTCGCCGCCGCTCAGATCTGAGATACGCTTGAATACATCATCCCCGGTAAAGAGGAAGGCGGCAAGCGTATTGCGGATCTGCGTATTCGTCAGTGTCGGATAATCATCCGAGATCTCTTCAAACAGAGTCTTTTCCATATGAAGCACATGGTGTTCCTGATCATAATATCCGATCTGTACCTTACTTCCAAGAGTAAAAGATCCACTGTCAGCTTCAATGACCTCATTCAGGATCTTCAGCAGAGTGGTCTTGCCGGTACCGTTGTTTCCGATCACAGCTACCTTTTCGCCGCGCTTGATCTCAAAGTTCAGATCAGAAAAGAGCTGCAGCGGTCCAAAGGACTTGGAAAGACCTTCTACCTTTAAGACATCATTTCCGCTCAGAATGCGGGGCTCAAGATGAAGATGGATCTCGCTGTTGACCTCACTCGGACGCTCGAGACGCTCGATTTTGTCGAGCATTTTTTCACGGCTTTCCGCACGCTTGATACTCTTCTCACGGTTGAACGACTTCAGCTTGGCAATGACCTGTTCCTGATGACGGATCTCCTGCTGCTGATTCAGATAGGCCTTCTGCGCTGCTTCGCGGAGCATTGCCTTTTTCTGCGCATACTGAGAATAATTTCCCTGGAACACAGTGGCACGTCCGCGGTCCAGCTCTACGATCTTGGTCACGACCTTATTCAGGAAATAACGGTCATGTGCCACGATGACAACGGCACCCGGATAATTCACCAGGTAGGATTCCAGCCAGGCAATGGAATTCATATCCAGATGGTTCGTCGGCTCGTCCAGAAAGATGATATCCGGGGAAGAAAGCAGCAGCTTTCCGAGTGCCACTCTCGTCTTCTGTCCGCCGGAGAGTGTATCGATTTTTTTGTCGAACTCATCCTCGGCAAAACCAAGACCCTTCAGGACACCGATGAGCTCACTCTGCCAGGCATAGCCGTTCTGGCGGTCAAATTCCACGCTGAGTCTGTTATAAGTCTCCAGAACATTCTCCAGAGCTTCCCCGGTAAGGTGCTTCATCTCCAGTTCCAGGGAACGGATACGCTCCTCCATACGGATCACCTGCTCCTTTACCGTCAGCAGCTCCTCATAGATCGTCTTTTCACTGGAGACAGCTTCATGCTGTGCAAGATAGCCGATCGTGGCATCCTTGGAAAAAACAGCCTCACCACTGTCAGCCTGCATGCGCTGAAGAATAATTTTCAAAAGAGTTGTTTTACCGGCACCATTGATACCGACAACAGCAACTTTCTCTCGATCCTCCACGTGGAAAGAAACATCCTCTAAAATAACATCCGTCCCGAAAGACTTACTGATATGATTGCAAGATAAAATCATTTAAATTCTCCTGTAATGCCAGGACCGCACAGAGCAGTCTGACACATAATTCATGTAATGGTCAAAAATCCGGACATAGTTTAGCATGAATTTACAGTTTATGCCAGTGTCTTTTTATTATCCTCTGGTAGAATTGTTACTATGCCACCGGCGAAAACGCTTATAACCAAATACCAACAGCATGTAAACATTTGCTTTTGTCAGATGAGAGATATGGCACGTTAAATCATTCATCTCTCACACTTACCCCTCAATCAGCTTCCGCAGTCGTTTTGCCGTTTCCTCCGATCGTTGGAGCATCATACCTCCATGCCCGAGATTTTTCATGCACACAAACTTTGTCTCAGGAAGGTATTGGCGAATATATCGAAGGTCGAGACGGCGTTCCTTTTTTTCCTTATCACCATACCAATATTGTATGCTTCGGCAATTCGTATGTACCTGTGCTGGCATCTGATAGTTATTGCAGGATTCAAAGGTACGCCAGATGGTCTTGTAGCTGAGCCACTTGAAAATATCTGCCATGTACTGTAAATCCTCTTTTGAATATTCATCGGTAGCAAATGCCTTCTCCAGCAGTCGGATACCGCCAATCTTGCCCAGCGAAATCATACAGAAATCCTTCACTGCAATCAGCCGAGTGATGATCCACGGCAGCTGATACGGTGTGATGCCGCCATCCAGCACTGCAGTATAGACGTTCAGCTTGTTCTCGGCCAGCATTTTGGTCACAACCGAACCGCCCATGGAGCAGCCATAGAGGCAGGCGATCTCATGGCACTCGTGTGCATTGAGCCATGATGCCAGCTCGTCTGCGATTTGTTCTACACTGGTAAAATCTTCTCCTGACCTTGGCTCATATCCCGGCAAAGCCGGAATAATCAGATGATAGTCCTTCTCCAACAGTGGGATCACACGTTCAAAATAGTCCCACATCACAAGCGATGGATGAATTAGAACTATGCATGTATCGTTTTCTTTTCCAAATTCGTGAACAGTCATATTCAGCCTCTCTATCTCTATTTTTACCATAAATCAAGCCCATTTGATAAAGCATCCAAGGAGCACGAATGAATCCGGGAATAAAATTCATCTTATCCACATCCGGAAGGTAGTGTATTTCCATAATACCCTCCTCTTTCAGTTGCTCCACCAGTCACGTACACGGTTATTATCAAACACAGACCTTGAAACAATAAGAGCACTTTTCTTCCCCTCCGTATATAAAATTCATTTTTCCATGTCTCAAAAGTTAGGGAATGCTAACCGCTATTGAAAAAATATAGGACTTTAATGTCCTATAATTTCTCTCCATCCAGCATGCCGAAAGCGTTCCAACTTTTCCATATACACTTCCGCCTGGTTTCGAGGAACATCATATGCAACCAACTCTTGCAGATCGCGAAGTCCATCTCCACAGATAACATGGAGAAAGAATGCATCTGCGGCATCCTTTAACACGACGGCAAACAATTCTTCTTTGTTCTTATAGTAATTATACAGAGCTCCTGTAGCCGCTTTTGCCATTGTTGCAATACTGCGTAAACTCGCACCGGAGAAGCCTTTCTCTGGAAACTCTTGTTTTGCACTTTCCATAATCCGCTGTCTCGTCTGCTCGGAGCTATAACTCAAAGTACACCTCAACTCATTCAGTAACAGATTGCTTTTTCATAACGATGTTATCATTTTTTTATGTTTTGTCAATCCAAAGATTAGATATGTGTAACAGATATTTTATTTAGTTCAACAAAAAAGAAACCATCCGTTTGGAAGGTCTCTGCAAGAGGTCTTGTCCGATGCCCATGTATGTGTATTTCTGGAAAGGTGAGATACCAAAATCCGTGTGATGGGATATTATTCTTGGTGGCGGAACAGCCTGCTGTAAAAGTTCTTTTTATACAAAAAAATAGAATGCACGCTTCTGCGAACATTCTATTTTTAGGAATCAATAAAATATTAATACTGATAAGGATTGAGGCCGGGAGACTTCAGATTATTGCTTCTGTCGTACTGCTTTCCACCCCAATACAGGCGGTTGTTGATCTCACACTTTTCATTCGGAGTGACATCCTTCATGATCCACTTATAGAATTCGTCAAAACCGGTACGGTCTACGATGTATCCTACATGTTCCTTTGTCTCGTAGGCATTCGGATCAATATATTCTTCTACGTAGGCATAGGCATTCTCAACCATCTTTGTAATGGTATCTTCATCGGCCCACTTCATGAAATCCTCTGCGAGACGCGGATTTTTCTTTCCGGTACGACCCAGTAATACCACACGGAAGTAATGCTCTTTGGAGCGGGTCCATGCGCGGGTCGGGCAATAGGATACGCAGACACCGCAGCCGATGCAAAGATCATGATCGCGAACTACTTTACCGCCAACCATTTTTAATGCTCCGACGGAACGGATCTTGCAATAATCTACGCATTGCTGGCATCCGATACAACGATTCGGATCATACTGCGGCTCTGTCATACCAATGATACCGAAGTCATCCATACGAACCTTGGCACAGTCATTAGAGCAGCCTGTAAATGCGATCTTAAAATGACGATTGTTCGGGAAAATCTGGTTTTCTATCTTCTGAGCAAATGCGGTCGTATCGTAGCAACCAAACGGACAGAGACGGGCGCCGGGACAGGCAACGACATTTCTGGTACCGGAAGCTGGGAAGCCCTTGTCGCGCTCTTCCTGATTGATCTTTGCCTCATCGATGCAAAGCTGTATTTCTTTATTGACGGCATCGACATCGTTCATGGAAATGCCCGGGATTTCGATACCCTGACGGTTTGTGATGAAGATGGTGCCATTACCGTATTTTTCTGCGATTTCCGTAATTCTTGCCATGCTCTTGGCATTGATCAGACCACCCGGCACACGAACGCGGGAGGCTGTTTCGCCTCTGTGCTTAGATACACGGAAGGCATTTTTCTTTAATCCTTTTAAATTGACATCCAAACTCATGAAATGACCTCCTTAATCCAGCATATCTTTGCTCTGGGTATAGTTAAAGACCGGACCATCAAGACAGACATACTGGTCTCCGATACGGCAGTGTCCGCATTTTCCGAGACCGCAGCACATCTTACGCTCCTGAGAGACCCAGATGTTTTCTTCGCGGAAGCCCTTTTCCAATAATCCCATGACAGAGAAACGCATCATTGGCGGCGGTCCGACAATGACAGCCTTTGCATTTTTTACATCTTTCAGCGGAAGATCCGGAATGTACTTTGTTACCAGACCGATATTTCCCTGATAGCCTTCCGGTGCACCGTCTACCGTCAGGATGAGGTCGAGCTTTTCATCCCAATCTTTTAAATCATTGCGGAACAGCATATCATCAGGGCTTCGGAAACCGACAATGACATGCTTATCCTTTGCATCTTCTGTTTCAGCAAGTGCCTGGATCACTCCACGAACCGGAGAAACACCGGTACCTCCGGCAATCACGACGGTTTCCCCGTCACGGTAGAGGTCAATATCGAAGCCATTGCCGTAAGGACCTCTCATCAGAAGAGACTGTCCCTTATAATGTTCGAACACTTCGTTTGTTACGACACCGACCTTACGAATTGTCAGGTCGACATAGTCCGAACCGATACCGCTGATGGAGATCGGAGCCTCTCCGAATTTCGGAACAGAAACTTCGAAGAACTGACCCGGCTTGCACGCTCCTTCAAATTTCATTTTGAAGGTGTATTCTTTCTCTGTGTGTTTGATCACATCCAGAATTTCGGATGAAAATGGTACATATGGATTCATGAATTTCCCTCCTTCACAGCATTGTTGACTTTGTTAATGATGTTGGAGTAAGAGATATATTCCGGACAGACATCATCGCAGCGACCGCAGCCGACACACATGTCATTTCCAAAGCGTCTTCTGTGATCATAGATCTTATGAAGCACCTTGAATCTCATACGTTCCCCGTTTGTTCTTCTGTACTGACCGCCTCCGGCAACATTGGTGTAGCCGTTGATCATACAGGAGCCTGCCACTCTTCTGCGCTCACCGACTTTACCGTTATCGGTATAGAAGGTATCCTGCATGTTGAAGCAGGTACAGGTCGGACAGACAGTCGTGCAGCGTCCGCAGTTAATGCAGCGGGCAGTGTATTCATCCCAAAGTGGATTTTTGTAGATAGTATTCGGAACAGTCTCCGGAATCTCAACATGAACCGCTGTCTCTGTGACAGCTTTCGGTGTTACATCCTGTTTCACTGCAGATACCGCATCAAAAAGTTTTGCGATCTCCGGATCCTTTACATCACAGGATACTTTATCGTTGTCTACATCGAGTGAGAACAGATATCCCTCCGTTGTGATGTTGCTTCCCATATCTACACAGAAGCAGTTGTCATATGCATGAGAACATCCGAGAAGGACAAAATGCACATGATCGCGAACCTTCTGATAGAACGGATCAGCAAATCCATTATTCAGATAAATATCGTCCAGTCTCTTTACGGCATGCATATCACAGCTGCGAAGGAAGATAATTGCCTCGCTGGTATCGATCTTTGCTTCCTGTGTCTGATCTTCTGTAAAGAAGAATAAAGTCTGAGACAGAGGAGTCAGAAGCTCTTTAAAAGAATAATCTGACTTTGCATTCAATTCGATTTCTTCAAGCGTGGAAATAAAATCATAGCGAACGACGTCAACATTCGTAAATCTTCCCTCCCCGATTTTCCTGACCGGGGCGTACAGACGATAGGTTTCTCCAAGTTTCTGAAGCACTTGATTCAAGGCTTCGACATTTAAAATATAACCCATACTGCTTCTCCTTTTTTACATGTTAACTTTTCGCTATCAGAGTAACATAAAACGTGCATCACTTCCGTGATGCACGTCACGTTTCCGGGCATATTTTTGAATCCGAAAGAGCGTTACCGCTGAGATGTTTCTGAAGAATATCTGTGGATTTTATTTTTTCGTTCTTTCTGTACACCTCTTGCGTAGGTTATTTCCGGATATCCGAATCCGACGATCAGTTTTGTGTAGTGGTCTTCCGGAATATTCAGCATCTTTCTTGCTGCCGGTACCAGTTCATTTAACACCTCAGCCGGATAACTCATAATCGTTGTTCCAAGGCCGTAGGCATTGCAAAGAAGTTCGAAGTATGTGGTTGCTACATTACAGTTCACCTTACTGTCTTCTGCCCATTTACCGGTACATTTTTCATGTGCAATAAACAGATGTGGAGCTCCACAGAATAGCAGATCATCCTTGCGAACCGTCTTCTCAGATTCCTTCATCTTCCCATAAAAGAAATCGCTGAAGCTGTGAGTATACTCATGTTTCTTTGCTTTGGCCTCCATTGTTGCATAGGCGATCTTCCAGATTTCTTTTACCCGTTCTTTATCATCGATAACAGTGTATTCGACATTGCAGGAATTTCCTCCGGTCGGTGCTGCCTGCATGGCATTTAAAATATGATCAATGATCTGCGGATCAACATTTTTATCGAGAAAACGTCTGCATGATCTGCGGTTGGTAATGAGCTGTTCCGTGTACTGCCCCATCTCTTTTGGCACAGGAGGCAGAGAATCATCAGGATCTTTGTCAAAAATAGAGATCGCGCCACGCGGACATACCGCAAGACAGTGCTGACATCTCCAACAGCCCCTCCAGCCAAAACGTTCGAAAGATTTCATATAGGGATAGCCGTCTTTGTTGTAATCAATCACCATACCGGAGCAGACGTTTCGACACTTGCCACATTTGATGCACTTTGTTTTATCTACCTTAAAATGAGTTCTTGTTTCCATTCCCATTTGCGTATTCTCCTCACTAGTCGAATTTATTTCTCAGCTCATAGGTTCTGTTCTCTAATTTTTCGTGAAAGGAACAGAACTCTGCTTTCGCTTCTGTCAAAAAATATCCGACAACAACGTCTTTCTGATCTCCGAACTGATCAGTTAATACCGGACTGTTTTCGAAGCATCGCTCAATGACTCCTGCATCTCTCGTAAAGTTTACTTTTCCCTCAAGTTTTAAATAAGACATGGTTTCCTGGTCGCCAATGCAGATCTGAATATACGGCATTTCCTGCATTTCTTTGTATGATTCGTAGAACTCGACGGTGTCGAAATAGAAAACGCCATCTTCTGCAAACTTAAACTCCAACGGTCTGATCTGAGGATTTCCATTACGACCAAGTGTTGTTCCATACTGCATTGGAAATCTACGGAAAATATTCATAACGACAGAAAATCCGTCTTCATAATCTAACGATGTAAAAAATTCAATATTTGACATGGTATCATCCTCGCTTTATGTCCTTGATAACTTCATTATATTGGCGTTGTGATGACTTGTGAAATGAATATATGCTATGAACGATAACCAAATGGAATGAAATGGAATAAAAAAAGCGACAACCCATTCCTTTTGAGAAATGAGCTGTCGCTTCAGGATTTATAAATACCTTCCGGTCACACTGGCATTGCTGTTCCTGATCTGATCCGGTGTACCGCAGTCGACGATCTGACCGCCTGCCTCTCCACCGCCGGGTCCCATATCAATGATGTAATCTGCATTTTTGATCACATCCAGGTCATGTTCAATGACAATAACGGTTGCTCCTGCTTCCACCAGATTGTTAAATACAGAAAGTAGGGTCTGCGTATCGAGCGGATGCAGTCCGATCGTCGGTTCATCGAAAACAAAGATGGTATCATCCTGACCTTTTTTCATCTCGCTGGCAAGCTTCAGTCTCTGTGCCTCTCCGCCGGAAAGACTTGGGGTTGCTTCTCCAAGGGTAAGATAGCCAAGACCGAGATCCTTTAATATTTCGAGTTTTTCGGAAACTTTCTTTAAGTCATCACATGCCCTCAAAGCATCTGTAACATCCATCGCCATCAGCTGCGGCAGAGAATAGGCTTCCTTGCGCTTTTTGTGTATACGCTTGATCTGATCTGCACTCTTATGATACCTGCTGCCGCCGCATTCCGGACAGCCGATTTCCACGTCCGGCAAAAACTGAACATCCAGACTGATCGAGCCGGTACCGTCACATACCGGGCAGCGCAGACTTCCAGTATTGTAGGAGAAATCTCCGGCTTTTAAATATCTGGATTTTGCGTCGCTCGTTTTTGCATATACTTTTCTTAATTCATCATGAATATCTGCATAAGTTGCAACTGTCGAACGCACATTGATCCCGATAGGTGTTGCATCGATTAATTTGATTTGATGAATTCCTTCCGCTTCAATGCTTTTCACCTGATTTGGAAGCTTGTGATCAGAGGTCACTGCCTGGATCGCAGGAATCAGACATTCCAGAACCATCGTCGTCTTTCCGGATCCGGAGACCCCTGTTACAACAGTAAGTCGTCCTTTTGGGATCCTGACATCCAGGGGCTTTACGGTATGAATGGCATTGGTCTGCATGGTGACTGCCCCAAAGGAAAACATCTCATCCATGGAAGTCATCCGACGAATCCGATCTGATTTTTTTCCAAGAAACGGACCGATCTTGGAGACGGGATTTTGTGCGATATCCTGTGTTGTGCCTTCTGCAATCACAAAGCCGCCCTTTGATCCAGCCTCCGGACCCATCTCTATGATCCAATCGCTTTTTTCCAGCACTTGGGCATCATGATCTACAAGAACGATGGAATTGCCGTCTGAAATCAGGTCATCCATGACGCCAAGCAGTCCTTTGATATTGTCGGGGTGCAAACCGATGGACGGCTCATCCAGGATATAAAGCACTCCGGTCGTTCTGTTTCGTACTGCCCTCGCCAGCTGCATTCGCTGACGCTCGCCGTTGGAGAGCGTTGATGCTGCACGGTCTAATGTCAGATACCCAAGTCCAAGATCCAGAAGACGTTTTGCATTTTCGAGAAAAGAATCACAGATGCTCTTCGCCATCGGTCTCATTTCCTCTGGGAGGGATGACGGAACATTTTTTACCCACTCAGCAAGATCACTTAACGTCATCCTGCACACTTCATCCAGAGTAAGGCCGCACAATCTGGGCGCTCGTGCAGCTTCTGAAAGCCGTGTACCATGACAATCAGGACAAATATCCTGCTTTAAGAATTTCTCAACGCGTTTCATGCCTTTTTCGTCTTTTACTTTTGAGAGGGCATTTTTCACCGTTTCCACAGCACTATAATAGGTGAAATCCATCTCTGCGGCCACATTGGAACTTTTTGCTTTATATAAAATGTGTCTTTTTACCGTAGGACCATGATATACAATTTCTTTTTCTTTGTCCGTCAGATCTTTGAAAGGAATATCCGTGCGTACACCCATTTCGCGACAGACATCCTTCATAAGAGACCACATCAGACTGTTCCAAGGTGCAACTGCGCCATCATCAATGGTCAGATTTTCATCAGGAATCAGACTGTCCATGTCCACTGTCTGTACCGTACCTGTTCCATCACAGGTCGGGCAGGCTCCCTGAGAATTAAATGCAAGCATTTCTGCCGAAGGGCCAAAGAAATGTACTCCGCATTCAGGACATACCAGCTCCTGATCCGCTGCTACAGCCATGGACGGCGCGACATAATGACCATTAGGACATCGATGTGAAGAAAGGCGGGAAAACATCAGACGAATGCTGTTCAGAGTCTCTGTTCCCGTGCCAAAGGTACTTCTTATCCCTGGCACACCGGGTCTTTGATGCATCGCCAGTGCTGCCGGGACATACATTACATCGTCCACATCTGCTTTTGCTGAAAAGTTCATTCTTCGCCGGGTGTATGTAGAAAGAGAATCCAGATATCTTCGAGATCCCTCTGCGTAGATTACTCCTAACGCAAGCGATGATTTGCCGGAGCCGGATACACCGGAGATTCCGACGATCTTTCCCAGTGGAACATCCACATTTATATTTTTGAGATTATGCACCCTGGCGCCTTTGATTTTAATTGCTTCTTTCATCATCTGATAAAGTGTGTAGGCATCCATGCCTCTGTTTCAGGCAGACCGAACTGCTCTTTTCCAAGTGCAATGCTCTTCATAAGGAATGCCATGTTGCGGGCAAGCACGCGCATCGTCTGCTTTCCCTCCTCATCCATCTCTGCCTCTCCTGCTGCCCTTCCATGAATGCTATTCCAGTATTGGCTGGAAGCGATCGGCATCTGTGCAATCGTAAAATACTTATTCAGCTCGTCAAAGGTTGAAGAAAGACCTCCACGACGTGCACATACAACACTGGCTCCGACCTTCATGCGTTTGTCGAAGTGTGTACTGTAGAAAAGACGGTCTAAACATGCAATCAGTGTAGCATTTGCTGAGGCATAGTATACCGGTGAGGCTACTACCAATCCATCTGCTTCTTCAAACTTCGGAGCAATTTCATTCACGATATCATCAAATACACATTTGCCAAGGGAACTGCACTTTCCGCAGGCAATGCATCCTCGGATATCCTTCGTACCGAGCTGTATCGTTTCGGTAGAGATATCTTCATTTTTGAATACAGTCTCCATTTCTCTTACAGCGATAGAAGTATTTCCGTTTGTTCTCGGGCTTCCGTTTAAGATCAATACCTTTAATTTCTCTGACATAATGTATTCTCCTCTAAAAAATATTCTTTCGTGTTTTACAAGACGCATTCCCAGCCTGTTTTACAATTTGCTTTCCATAAGTTCATCTGTTTGATATGCAACCTGAGCAAAGGATTCCTTTAAGAAATCCGGTGTTTTATGGTACATAAATGCAGCCAACGTGAAGGTATTCATTGGCTTGTCAGAAAGCACCCAATCCCGAAGCAGTCCCTGGATTCCAAAGTTGTGGTATGCGATCGCAAGTTCCTGCTCTTCCGTCAAGGAAGCAGTGCCTGACTGTTCCAGCGCATCTTTGGCAAGTGCCAATCCAAGATTATGGATGTAGGCAGAAATTGAATTCTGGGAATCTGATGCAAATACTTTCTTGTAAAAAGGGCGTTTCTCCTCCATTTTTTGCATGATCCTCGCAAGGCGTTCGGGTGAATATTCTGCCTCTTCGTATCCTACCACATCAGAGAAATCTCTGAGATACATCCATGCAACCAATTCATACTTATCCCTAAAGTGATAGTAAAACGTAGGCGGTGTAGTACCACTTCGTTTTACGAGTTCCGTCACTCGTATCTTATCGAATGGCATTTCATGTAACATCTTCGTTAAATGCTCTGCGTACAAATATTTGGTTCTGTCTTTCATGGATGTTTCTGTCATAACTACCCTCTTATAAAAAAATATATTTATTAGCTTTTCTTATAAAACATACTTTTTATAAGTATACATCATTTTTACTCTTTTGTATACTGGAATCAAACATACGGTCTGGGAATCGGAAAAGCGGATGATCCGATCGGAATGAAACAGGCAAAAGAACTTGGAAAATCTATCTGCTAATAAAAAAGTTGAGGTATTTAATATGAAGATTATGGTTACAGGCGCAACAGGTGGTTATGGCTCTTATGCAATTCCTTTTATCAGGGAGTTTGCTCCGGATGCAGAGGTTTACGGCATCGCCAGAAATGAATCAAAGGCATCTGATTTAGAGAGACAGGGAATCATCCCAAGAATTGCCGATTACAGTGATGTGGATTCGCTGGTAAGAGCATTTGAGGGGATGGAAAGACTTCTCTTCATCTCGGTATCTGTCCACGAACTGCAGATCAATGTGGTAAAGGCTGCAAAACTCGCCGGAGTACAGTTTATCGCATACACAAGTATTGCGGGCATTGAGAACAATAAATTTCCAAAATTGCAATAACAAGTTGCACACTTTTGCTCCACACCACACC
>JAUNAF010000084.1 GCA_030527715.1 Eubacteriales bacterium | reverse complement strand
AGTTGTCGAAGGTGTTCTGTATAACAAAACAGAAAAAAAGATTATCTGTTATCCCCGCAGCAAAGAAGACAATTTCTATAAAGTTCCAGAGGGAACATTATCCATAGGGGATGCCGCATTTGCGTATTGTAACTCCCTAACCAGTATAGAGCTGCCAGATTCAGTTACAATCATAGAGAATTGGGCATTTTATTATTGCAACTCTCTAGTTAGTATAGAGCTGCCGGATTCAGTGACAACCATAGGGTATGGTGCATTCTATGATTGCGAATCACTAACTAGCATAGAACTGCCGAATTCGGTTACGTCCATAGATTATAGAGTGTTTGATGGTTGCAACATCCTGACTTTGACTGTCGAAAAAGATTCCTATGCGGAGACCTATGTCAAGGAACAAAACTTGAATTACATATATGCGAACAGTGAAAGCAGCCAGCAGGAGCTTTCAACTACGAACAGGATTCCGTTTTGGAACTAGGCAGGTACGCAGATTTTGACCTGTTTTCCTTTTTTCTATGGATAGGTCAAATACTGGAAGCCTGGTTTTGACCTATTTTAAGTTTTTCTATGGATAGGTCAATCATTTGGCAGCCTCACTGTGACCTGTTTCGCGATTTCTTCTGAACAGGTCAATCCCACCTGGATTTTTATGTGACCTGTTTCGCGATTTCTTATGGATAGGTCAATTTCAGCCTGATTTTATGTGACCTGTTTCGCAATTTCCTCTGAATAGGTCAAAGGCCCGGCAAAATGGCATCGGAAAGTGGAAATCAGGTCGGTCATCCGGCAAGGGGAAAGCGAAAATCTGATAAGAAAGCAAACGAACGTCCACCGGACGTTCACTTTGCATGCTTGGCAATAAAATGACCTGAAATCCCGGAAGGGAAATCAGGTCATTTTGTTTCTTGATCTAATCGCCTGGTTTATGCATCAATATCGGAATACTCCCAGGTTGCAACTGCTGCAGTATCTGCGGTCTCTGTTGCTGCATGAGTTCCTGCAATTTTACCGAAGATCAGGCACTGAAGCAGTCCATTACCGGACATGTAAGCGGCACCGTCACCGGAAGAGAAGCCTTCTGTGCATCCGCCTGCAGCATATAATCCAGGAATCAGAGAACCATCCTCTTTCAGTACGTGACCGGCAACGTCAGTCACAACACCACCCTGGGTGTGACGGATCTCACCGGTATTCTTTACAGCGTAGTACGGGCCGTCAAAGTTCTCCGGCAGATGGCATCTGTTCCATACGTCCTGTCCGTTTTCAATACCCTTCTTATAAGCATCAACTGTTGCGGTGAGTGCAGCTGCATCAACACCGATCGCTGCAGCAAGCTCTTCTACAGTATTTCCCTGATACAGAATCTCAGCCTCTTTCCAGGTCTCAAACAGAGAGCAGAGCTCAGCCTGAGCATCAGTAAAGATCTCCCAGCATACAGAATTGCTCTGTGCAAGAACGTGAGGAGTGATCTCAGAATATCCGCCGTACTCATTGCAGAAACGTCTGCCCTGTTCATTGACGAAGATACCGCCGTTGTTCAGGATACCCTGCTCACCGGATTTATTGTTGTCTACGGTGTGGAAAGCATATCCCTGGTAAGCACCCATATTGGCAAGCTCTGCGCCAAGCTGAGCACCCCACTTGATACCCTCACCGGTAGCACCTGTGGAAACGACCTTGACAGCATTGATCACTTCCGGACAGTATTTTGCGATCATCTCATCATTGTTACCGAAACCGGTAGTAGCTAATACGGTATTCTCTGCCTTGATTGCGAAAGCCTCTTTGTTTTCGTCAGTACCGTAGCATCCGACAACTTTGCCGTCTTCTACAAGCAGTCCCTCAACAGTGGTGTTGATCATGGTGGTTACCGTGTCGAAGGATTTCAGATGCTCGATCATAACGGAGGTCATGCCGGCACCGCTTCCCTCTGCCTGATGCATACGGTATTCAGACTGACCATAGAACAGGGAGTCCATAAGGGTCCATTTAACGCCCATACCGCGGAGCCAGTCAACCATGTCTTTTGCATTCTCAGCAACCGTGTAAACCAGATCCTGGCGCACGCTGTAGTTGCTCGGACGAAGAATATCTCTTGCGTTTGCGCCGACAGAGTCAGTCTCTACACCGAATGCGATCTGTTCATCGGTACCGGTAGCAGGGATAATACCGCTGGAAAGCATGGTAGTACCGCCGAGGAAACCGATCTTTTCAATGATAATAACATTTTTACCAGCCTCTGCAGCTGCGATAGATGCGCTGATGCCGGCACCGCCTCCGCCGATGACAACCACATCAGTGGTCAGCTCTTTCATTGCGGACACGTCTACATTGGTCAGGCCGTCGTTTGAGGTCGCGTTAAACGCCGGAGCCTCAGCGGTCTCATTTTCTGCAGCTTCTGCAGCTGCACCGAAGCTTAAAAGGTTTGATACGGCAAGGCCGGCAATACCTGCTCCGGTTCCTTTAAGGAAAGCTCTTCTGGAAATTTTGTTCTGCATGTTAGTTCTCCTTCCTGTAAGAAAAATATGGTAACGATTCAGCGCCATACGATTTCGAGAGGGACTCTGAATCGTTACAAAAATAAATGATACATAGCTGTAGTTAAATACAACTAACTGTATGATATTCTATCATAGAAAAAAACGGGATGCAATCTGTAATGTTAATTATTTAACTGAATACTGCACAGGCGGAAAGTGTGATAAAATACCCTCAGACAAAAATAAGGAGAAATAACCATGAGTGAAACTTTTAAGAAATTTCAGGAATATCTGAAGAAGATGGATTACTACAATCACATCGGATCTTTAATGTACTGGGATATGAGGACCCAGATGCCGAAAGAGGGATTTGAGGCGTGCTCGGATGCACTGACCTACTTTTCCACAGAACAGTTTAAGTTAGCCACAGCACCGGAATTAAAAGAGATGCTCACAGCTTTGCGTACACCGGAAGAATTTGAGGCGTTGGATGCGGACTGGCAGTTTATCGTCAAACGCATGCTTCGCGATATAGAGAAGGATGAGCGGATCCCGCAGGATTTCTACACAAGAATGGTACAGATCCAGACAGAATCAGAGGCAGCCTGGGAAGAAGCGAAGAATGCAAAAGATTTCTCAATTTTTGCACCGCATCTTGCGAAGGTGATCGAGGTGACAAAACAGAGAGTTGCCTACACAGATCCGGGAAAAGAGGTGTATGATGCACTTCTGGATCAGTATGAGGAGGGGATGGATTCCGAGACGATCGATCGGATCTTTGAGGAACTGAAGAGTGAGCTGATCCCGCTGACCAGACAGATCCTTGCGGCAGAACAGCCGGATGAGCAGAAACTGGCAGGTTTTTACGACAAAGATCAGCAGAAGAAAGTGCAGGATTATCTTCTGAAGTATATCGGATTTGATTTTGCAAAGGGATGTGTCGGAGAATCAGAGCATCCGTTCACACTGAATTTTTCCTCGAAGGATGTGCGTGTGACGAACCATTATTATGAGGATGCACCGATCTCTTCCATGTTTTCAGCAATTCATGAGGGCGGACATGCGATTTTTGAACAGAATGTAAATCCAAAGTATGACGGAACCGTGGCAGGAAGCTGCGGATATATGGGCATTCACGAAAGCCAGTCCCGTTTCTATGAGAATATCCTGGGAAGAAACAAGAACTTCTGGAAGCCGATCTACGAAGATGTTCAGAATCTTCTGCCGGAACTTAAGAAGGCAGAGCTGGATGACTTTTATCGTGAGATCAACCATGTAAGAAACAGTTTTATTCGTACCGAGGCGGATGAGGTGACCTACTGCTTCCATATCATCCTTCGCTATGAGATGGAGAAGGCGATCTTCCGTGATCAGGTACCGGTGGAGGAGCTTCCGGCACTCTGGAATGAGAAGATGAAGGCTTATCTGGACCTTGTCCCGGCGGATGACAGTGAGGGCATTCTGCAGGATATGCACTGGTCCGACGGATCTTTCGGATATTTCCCGTCCTATCTTTTAGGCAGCATTTACGATGGATTGTTCCTTGAGGCAGCCGAGGAGGAGCTTGGCTCCATTGATGAGATCCTTGCAAAGGGAGAGATCAAAAAGATCACAAAATGGCTGAATGAGAAGATTCATCAGTACGGAAGCACCAGACTGCCGAAGGAAGTACTGGAAGCAGTATGCAGCAGAGAGGTGAGTGCAAAGCCGCTGATGAATTATTTCAAAAAGAAATATACAGAGGTCTATTCCTTACGATAACTGCCGGGCGTCTGGTGGTAGATCTCTTTAAATGCTCTCGTGAAGTAGCTGATATCATTAAATCCACATGCCAAAGCAATTTCTTTTGCCGACTTGTTTGTAGTACGCAGCAGGTCGGCAGCTTTTTTTATCCGGATATTTTTGACATAGCGGATCGGTGAAGTGTGGAGCATCTGCTGAAAACAGCGCAGAACGACGCTCTCGCTTGCGGAAATGGTTCTGGCAAGTGCATCGACCGTCAGATCTTCGTCATAGTGAGCTTCAATATACTCCAGCATAATGCGGATACGGTTGGCAGTTGCAAGTTCCTGAGCTGACATGGAGGATTCGGTAAAGTCAGCATGTTTTATCAGAATATGAATGGCGGAGGACAGTTCGAAACGCACGATATTCTGATAGTTGTCCGGTTCAGATACCGCAGCCTCCCAGGCATTCATAAAGTGCCCGATCACATCCTGTCCCCAGGGCGTATCCTGATGAAGGATATAGCAGCACGCAGAGTTACTGACGGTAAACGGTGTGATCAGTGAAGTCCAGAAACAGCTGTCAGTATTGCCGCCGATCAGACGGGGATGAAATACGGCAGAGTGCAGTTTTAAAGTATTTGTGCTGTCAGATACCGTGTGCAGAGCTTTGGAATTGATAAAGATCCCGTCACCTGCAGAAAGCTGAATATGATGATTTTCCACAAAGAAATCTCCGGATCCTTCGATAACGACGGCATATTCCCATTCTTCATGCCAGTGCCAGGGCACTTTGTGAACAGCCAGATCGTCTGCATAGCAGGCAATGGGAAAAGAAGGATCGCCGTGTTTTGCAAGTTCCTGATCATGCAGATCTGTCATGGCGCCGCATACAGATAATGCCATAAAGTCACCTCCCTTTGGTCAATCAAGACGGTTTTGTCCAAGAATTAAGCCGTAAACATTCTATTTGTAAAAAGTAAGCGATGATATAATCATAGCATTGCAGAAAAAGAACTGCAACAGGGAGGTAAAACAATATGATGGGATTATTACTGGCAATGATATATCTTGCATTTATCAGTCTGGGACTTCCGGATGCGCTGCTTGGTTCGGCATGGCCGTCCATTTATCCGCAGATGAATGTTCCGGTATCCTATGCAGGAATCATATCAATGATCATTGCACTTGGAACGATCGTTTCCAGCCTGCAGAGCGACAGGCTGACCTTTCGGCTGGGGACAGGCAAGGTGACTGCGTTTTCCGTGGCGATAACAGCGATGGCACTGTTTGGATTTTCGGTGTCACATTCCTTTCCGGCGCTCTGTCTCTGGGCTGTTCCGTACGGCCTTGGCGCCGGAAGTGTGGATGCATCTCTGAATAACTATGTGGCACTTCATTACAAGAGCAGGCATATGAGCTGGCTTCACTGTATGTGGGGAATAGGTGCGAGTGTAGGACCTTATATTATGGGATTTGCACTTACCAGAAATATCGGCTGGAACAGTGGATACCGCATCATCGGAATCATTCAGGTGGTACTGACTATCCTGCTTTTTGCAAGTCTTCCGCTGTGGAAGAAACAGAGGAACGAGACCGCAAATGATGCAGGAACGGAGCGCACGGCACCGATGGCCTTTCGCGAGGTGATCCGTGTGGATGGAGCAAAAGAAGTGATGATCGCCTTCTTCTGTTACTGCGCTATCGAACAGACAGCAGGACTCTGGTCGGCAAGTTATCTGACCTTGTATAAGGGCATAGCTCCGGAGCGCGCGGCGGGCTATGCATCAATGTTTTTCATTGGAATAACCGCAGGACGTGCGATCAGCGGATTTCTGACGATGAAGCTGAACGATACACAGATGGTGCGATTAGGGCAGGTACTGATCGCCCTTGGCATAGTAAGGATGCTGCTTCCGGGATCTGAAGCAATGGCACTTGGCGGGCTGATTTTGATCGGACTTGGATGTGCACCGATCTATCCATGCATCATTCATTCCACACCGGATCGATTTGGAGCGGACAGATCCCAGGCGATCATCGGAGTGGAGATGGCGAGCGCCTATGTCGGAACCTGCATCATGCCTCCGATTTTCGGAGTGATCGCAAATGTGATCGGCGCAGGAGTTCTGCCGTATTATCTGCTTGCGATACTGCTCGTGATGTGTGTGGTCTTTATTCGTCTGACAGGAGGAAAAAGAAATGTTTGTTGACTATCATATACATACGGAATTCAGCGATGACTCTGAATATGAGATGGAGCAGGTGGTGAAGGATGCCATTGCCATGGGCATGGAAGAGATCTGCTTTACGGATCATGTGGATTACGGCATTAAAAGAGACTGGGACGATGAGAGCGGGATGCTGTATCGCAGAGGCGGCAAAGGTGAGCCGGAGTTTATGCCTCTGGCGAATGTCGATTATCCAAGATATTTTGAGAAAATTTCAAGACTCAGGAAGAACTATGAGGGACAGATCAGGATAAAACAGGGAATGGAGTTTGGCATACAGAGCCATACCATAGCGGAGTATGAAAAACTGTTTTCCGGGTATCCGTTTGATTTTATCATTCTGTCCGTTCACCAGATTGAGAATAAAGAATTCTGGAACGGCGAGTTTCAGAGAGAGCTGACCAGAAGTGAGTATTATCGGAAATATTATTCGGAAATGCTGACGCTGGTAGAAACATTTCATAACTACAGTGTTCTGGGACATATGGATCTGATCAGCCGCTATGACAAAGAGGGAGAGTTCTCATTTGAGGAGGTCAGACCGATCATAAGGAGGATCCTTCAGACGGTCATTGAGGACGGCAAAGGTATCGAGATCAATACCTCCTGTTACCGTTATGGTCTGACGGATCTCACACCGGGAAGGGAGATACTGAAGATGTATCGGGAGCTCGGCGGCAGGATCATCACGATCGGAAGTGACAGTCATAAAAGGGAACATCTGGGAGATCATATTCCGGAGACTCTTGCACAGTTAAAGGAGATGGGATTTGAGTCTGTATGTACTTTTGACAGGATGCAGCCCGTGTTCCACCAGCTGTAACTGCTGATGTGCCCGTCAGAGAACATTGTTTTTTCGTGCAGGAGATGCTACAATCATTCCCAGAAGATAATTTCGAAAGGAATGAATACATATGAGCGAGAAAGTAAAAGAACGTCAGGAAATTGAAGAGAAATATCAATGGGATCTGACACCGATGTTTGCCGATGATGCTGCCTGGGAGGCAGCACTGAAGTCTGTGGACGGCACTCTGGAAAAAGCGGCAGCCTTTCAGGGTACCCTGAAGGATGCAAAGATGATCGCAGAATTTCTGAAAGTTAAGACAGAGCTGGAACTGGAGCTGGATAACCTGTTCACCTATGCCAGCCTTCGTCAGACGGAGGATACCAGAGCTGAGCAGGCTCAGAGTATGTACTCCAGAGCATATGCAAAATACGTGCAGATCTCTTCGGAGATCTCTTTTGCGAGCCCGGAGATCCTGAAACTCTCAGAGGAAGAGCTGAAAACACTCGTGGAGGCACCGGAGCTGGAGGACTATCACTATATGATGACGACTCTGCTGCGTGAAAAACCGCACACACTGTCAGAATCCGAAGAAAAGCTGCTGAGCAGCCTTGGGGAAGTATTCGGAGCTCCGCGCCAGATCGCAGGAAATCTTCGCGATGCGGATATGAGCTTCGGAAAGGTTTTGGATGGTGAAGGAAAAGAGCATGAGTTGAGTTCTGCAAACTATATTCTGCTGCAGACCTCAAAGGACCGTGAGCTGCGCAAAAACGCATTTACCGGTTTTTACAAAGCATATCAGGATCACATCAATACCTTTGCAGCATCCTATGCAGGACAGGTCAAGGCGGCAGCTGCCACTGCAAAAGTGCGCAGATACGATTCCTCTCGCGCGCTGTATATGGCGGATGAGAATATTCCGGCAGCGGTCTATGACAATCTGATCGCATCTGTTCACAAATTCATGCCGCTGATGTACCGCTATGTGGCACTGAGAAAGAAGATACTCGGACTGGATGAGCTGCATTACTATGATGTCTATGCACCGCTGGCAGAGGGCGTTCCAAAGTCCTACACCTACGAGCAGGCACAGCAGATGGTCTTAGATGCCGTAAAGCCGCTCGGCGAGGAGTATGGAACTACCGTAAAACAGGGATTTAAGGATCGCTGGATCGATGTCTATCCGAACAAGGGAAAGCGCGGAGGAGCATATTCCAGCGGAACCTACACCTCCTACCCGTATATTATGACAAACTTTGTCGGTACACTGGACAGCGTGTCTACGCTGGCGCATGAGATGGGACATTCCATGCATACCTGGCTTGCCAGCCATCATCAGACTTCCTGGAATGCAGGATATACGATCTTTGTTGCGGAAGTTGCTTCTACGGTCAATGAGAACCTTCTTGTAGAGCAGCTGCTGGACAAGTGTGAGGATCCGGTCGAGAAGATGGCGCTTCTGAATGAATATCTGGAGGGATTCAAGGGAACCCTGTATCGCCAGACCATGTTTGCCGAGTTTGAGAAAGAGGCTCATGCGATGGAGGAGAGAGGGGAAGCTCTGAATGCATCCTCATTGAATGCACTTTATAAGAGACTGATCGGTGAATATTTCGGACCGGAGATGGTCGTGGATGAGGAAGTGGCTCTGGAATGGGCAAGAATTCCGCACTTCTACACGCCGTTTTATGTATATAAATATGCGACAAGCTATGCAGCATCGATCGCGATCTCCGAGAGAATTCTCAAAGAGGGCAAGCCGGCAGCAGACCAGTTCCTGAACTTCTTAAGCCTTGGCGGAAGCATGGATCCGCTGGATGCACTTAAGACTGCGGGCGTGGATCTCACCTCACCGGAGCCGGTGGATCGGGCACTTGAAAAATTCGGACGTGTACTGGATGAGGCAGAAAAGCTGCTTGAAAGGAAGTGCGATTAAAGAAAAGTATGAAAGATTATAAATTGGGAGAACTGCTTTTTTATGCATTGGTAGATTATATTGCATATATCCCGCTTGTATTTTTCCCGTTTTGCAAAAGACTGCATCATTCAAAACTGCTTTCGTATTCTTCGATGGTGCTGATCGCGATTGGATTTCTGGTCATGAGCCTCGGACTGGCAAAAGGAATGCCCGCCTGGGTGGTTCCGATCGTCAGTGTAATTGCAGCTGTCGGCACCATGCACTGGGGACTGGATGTCCACCCCGGAAAATGCCTGGCAGTGCTGCTGATGGAATACTCGAATGCATCCTTTGTTGCGGTCATGGCGAAAAGCCTGGAGATGTACTTCTTTCCGCAGAGGATCCACACGCTGTATGGATGGACACACTCCATTTTTATCCTGCTGGGTCTGGTGCTGCTGGTGATCTTTGACTATTTTGTGGTATGGAAGAAGATGGAACCGGTCATCAACAGCACAGAGGAGAGCAAGGCCTGGAACTATATCTGGATCACACCGCTGAGTTTCTTTATCGTATGGTTTATCTATACCTATTCCAGCAACAGCTACCTGAATGCGGTGCCGGAGGATCCGATCATTCTGGCAATGCTGGCATTCTTTGAAGCAGGCAGCCTGGTGACCT